>JACDHN010000105.1 GCA_013821025.1 Acidimicrobiia bacterium
AACGCCACCGCGACCTTCGACGAGGGCAGCAGCCACACGATCGTCCGGTTCAACGGCCGCAAGGTCACACTCGTAGGACGTCACAACGAGATCCCGGAATGGACAGCACGAGGCGCCCTGCGCGACGCCGAGAGATGGGAGCCATGACATGGCCAAGTCAGCAGCTACGGCGTCGAGCCGGTACCGCGTGCGAGCGATCCGCTCCGGGGACTGGTGGGCAATCGAGTTCCCCGACGTCGACGACCGCATCCATAGCCAGGCCCGCCGTCTCGAACAGGTGCCCGCAATGGCCGCCGACGCCATCACGATGTGGTACGCCGACGAAGACGAACGTCGCGTGTCGCCCGACGACATCGACGTGCAAGCGGTGCTCCCAGATGAGCTCGAGGAAGTATTGCGCCGAGCCCGCCTCGAACGGGAACACGCCACCGCCGCAGCCGCCACCGCCGCCGCAGCATTCAGTGACGCCGTCACCGCTGTGACGAACGCAGGACTACCAACCCGCGACGCCGGCCACCTGCTGGGTGTCTCCCACCAGTACGCAGCCAAAGTGGGCGCCGCAGCAAAGGCGCGAACCTGAACCACGCTCACCGTGGCCACGGCATCATCGGCCGGGCGCACTCGGCGAGCATGTCGACGAGGTGCTGCCGATGCTGGTCGGACAACCTGACGGCACGAGGCTCGAGGCCATCCGAGCACAGGATGTCGACCAAGCGACGCCGCTCGATCGGCTCGTCTGAATCACTCCGGCCAAACCCCGTGCGGGGCGCCGGATGTATCGGAAATGTATCGATCCGGCGTGCACCGGGCCGTGTTGCCAAGTCCGCTCCCGTCCGTCCATTCGGCATCATCCCTGCTCAACGGCATCGGACAGCACGAGGCGGCATCAGCCGAACGGCCGCCAGCCAGATTTGGGAGCAGGAGGCCGCGGGTTCGAATCCCGCCTCCCCGACGCAAGGCAGCAGTCACCCCGACGGGGGCGCCTAGAACGTCTCGAGGTTGTGGGCCTCGAAAACCTCGGGCTCACCTGAGAGCTGGATGCCCGCCGCTTCAAGTTGCGGTCGTAGCTTCTCGCCGAACGCGCCGAGCTGCTCCTGCGACTCCCAGATCTCGCTCACGCGTACGTCCTGCTCGTCGCCGAAACAGACGTGAATCAGGCAACCCTCTGGGGGCCAATCGCCGGACTGTTGGAGCGCGTCGTGAACGGTGTCGTATTGCTGCTTCGTCACGTTCGAGAGCGGGAAACGGACAACGATGCTCATGGAGGCCTCCCCAGGGTCGCGGTCGCAACGACTCTACTCTCTACAACCGGCAAGGCCACCCGTCCGCCCTCCGGTTCGAACGCCATCTCGCTAGGGCGACCGAAGGCAGCAGTCAGCCCTCAGAATCGAGCCAGACGGCAAAGCTCCCCGATGAGCAACTCGGGAGCGTCTTCCGATCGTGCTCGGATGGCCTGAAGCCCATCGACGAACGAGCTTGCCGAATGGGGAACGAGAACCACGAACACTGATCGATCCGCGGATACGTGGTTTCGTAGTAAGCGTCGCAGAACTGTCGCCAAATTTTCGGGCGAACTGCGCTTCTTCAGATTGATTACGAGTTCGCGAGTTCGCCGTCTGGTGTCAGCACGACTTCCGCGTGATAGCAGGTCGGGCCGCAATCCGGGCCGTTGGGCTGAATTTTTTTGAGCACGAAATCCCTCGACGCGTCGACAATCGCCGTACCGTCGGAACTGGTGATCTCGACGGTGACGGTCACGGACTCCTCATCTTCGAAGGAGTGGTTGACCGAAACGACGTCGATTGCGCGCGCTCGAGACGGACGAATCTCGCAGACCTCGTCGACGCATACCGTGACCTCAGCGCCACTGTTCGGCTGCAACGCCCACGCTCCGAGATCGGCGTTGATGGTGCTGTCGCAACCCTCCTCGTCGCACGCAGTGACAACCGGACGTGGCCATCGCCCGAACGCCGCCGGAACACAGGCAACGACGACCGCAAGCCGAAGTCCCATCACCTGTTCGACGTACCAGAGGTCGCCCGGGTTCCCTGCCGACAGCCGTGCGAGAATGGCGTGGTGGGAACTGTTCGTGCACGCCCGGCGTCCAAACAGTTGTGAGATCTCGATTCGTACTCTTGCCGGCGGCATTGTTGATCGCCGCGTGTGGTGGCGTTGATTCTCGAGACCCGACGCCCACCCAGAGCGTGCCGCCGAACACTCCGACCAGCGGGGACATCGTGCAGACGTCACCAACCAGCGCGGCGCCCGGACAGCCCGGACCATCCTCGCCACCGCCGTCCACCGGCGAGTTGCCGGTGGAGGGGGTGAAGCGCGCACCGATCGACCGGCAAGCGCCGACTGACGCATTGGCGACCGGATTCAATGAGGCTGGGTTCGATCTGTTGCGTACGCAGCCCGACGGCGAGAATGCGGTGTTCTCGCCGTCCAGTGTCGGCCACGCCCTGCTCATGGCAAGCGCGGCGGCGGATCCGGAGACCAAAGAGGCGATCGATGAGGCGTTCGGGCTGCCTCGACGGTCACATGACGCTTGGAACGCTCTCGATCAGCGGATCGCTGCTGCGCAGGACAAGGACCTCACTGTCACCATCGCCGATCGGATCTGGCCTCGCATCGGCACCGAACCGGACCGGGCCTGGCTCGAGCTACTCGCCGCCCAACATGGTGCCGGCACCGAGCCGCTCGACCTCTCAGGTGAGCCCGACGCCAGCCGTCAGCGCATCAACAGCTGGGTCGACGAACAGACCCAAGGACTCATCCCAGACCTGCTGCCCCCAGACTTCATCGAACCCGACACGGTGCTGGTGCTCACCGACACCCTGTACTTCAAGGCCCGTTGGGCGACCCCGTTCGGCAAGTACGGGCCCATCACCGGGCCGTTCACACGCCTCGACGGCAGCACCGTCGATGTCGAGTTCATGCAAGAACTCGAGCTCGGTGACCATCGCGGCAAGGGTGACGGCTACGTCGGTGCCGAGATCCCGTATGTGGGAGGCGAGTTCTCGATGCTGGTGATCGTGCCCGACGAGGGCCGCTTCGCCGAGATCCGCGACGGTCTCGACCAAGCATTCCTGGACAAGGTCGATGACACGTTCACCACCGGCCCGTATGAGCTGCGGCTCCCGGCCTGGAAGACGAACACCCAGATCGACCTCATCGGCTGGTTGAGCGACATCGGCGCAGCTCCAGGCAGCTATCCAGCCATCTCACCCGACGCCTTCCTCGGCGCAGCAGTGCATGGTTCCAACATCACCGTCGACGAGTGGGGCACCGTCGCTGCCGCCGCCACAGCCCTCGGATTCGAGGAGAGCGGCCCACCCGAGCCTGAATTGGTCGTTGCCGCGGATCAACCGTTCCTGTACCTCATCCGGCACCGCGAGAGCGGTCTCATCCTGTTCACCGGCCAAGTGATCGACCCGACGGACTGAACCGAGGCGGGTTCATGTCACACGACAAGTGCCGTTGAGCGAGTGACCTGATGTGAGTTCGCTTGATGGCCTCGACAGCCCGACGGACGTGGACGCGAATACTGAGTCGTTCGAGCGGTTCGCGCAACACGAGTTCCGACCACTAATCGGTCTTGCCTACGCGCTCTGCGGCGACCGAGCGGTCGCACCGGAGCTTGCCCAGGAGGCGCTACTGGCCGCCTTTGCGCAGTGGGAAACCGTGAGGCATCTCGACAAACCCGAAGCCTGGGTCCGCCGTGTGCTGGTGAATCGGGCGACGTCGACGGTTCGGCGACGAATCATCGAGGCACGAGCGTTGGTACGCCTTCGCTCTCGCCCGGACATCGTGCCGATGGGCGAACCGAGCGCTGAGACCGAATGGCTGTGGTCCCACGTGCGGGGCCTCCCACGACGCCAGCGCCAGGTCGTTGCCCTGCACTACGTGGAACGGCTCACGCTCGAGGAGATCGCGGCGAGCCTGGAGATTTCCAAGGCCTCTGCCAACACCCATCTGAGGCGCGCTCGCGCCACATTGTCCCGTCGCATCAACAAGGAGGACCTGCAATGAACCTCGATGAACGACTGCGTCACGCTGCGGAGGACATCCGCGCCGCAGCTGCGGACACACCCGTGCCGTCCCTCGACCACGAGACTGTGCACCATGGCCCTCAGGCGCTGCGTGTCGGCGTCATTGCAGCTGCCGGTATCTTGGCGATGGGCGGACTCGCGGTGGTGTACAACGAGTCATCCAGCTCTCCGGACCGGACGACGGCGACGCAACCGGCCACAATCGTCGACCGGTTCATTGTCGACGGCATGAACGTGGACGAAGCAACGCAACACAGCGACGGCCGTTCGAGCGAGATCTGGCTGAACACCCCATCCGACGACAGCGAATCGGCGCTGCCCGCCATCTCCATCACTACCGGTCGAGCGCTGTTCCCTGACCTGACAGATTGGCAGCAAGCCGGCCGATCGATTGACGTGCTCGGCCAGAACGTCCAGGTCCGCACGCTCAACGGCGACCCGCTCGGCATCACCTGGACCACCTCAGCGGGCCTCGGCGTCACCCTCGTCGCAGAGGGACTCGGCCTCAACGAGTTCGAGACCATCGTCGGCCGCCTACGCCCGATGACCGAGTCCGAATGGCGAGAGATCGCACAAAACGGGCCGCTCGCGACAGACGTCCCGACGTCGACCCAGACGACAGATGAGATCGCGGAGGCACGGGGGCGGTGGGAACGCGCGGCGCTGCCCGGGTACTACCTGAACATGGACGGCAAGATCGATACGGTCGGCGCCCACGTCGAGTTGTTGGTCGACGGCGAACGTGTGACGAGTCTCGATGGCAGTCCCGAACACGAAGCGCTCACCGTGAACGGGCTGTTCGACCTGCTCGAGCGCGTGGGGAATACCGATGACGATGCCGTCGTCTCATTCCACGAATCGCTCGGCTATCCGACCCGCATCCGCGTGGAGACCGACTCCGTGGATCTCGACCTGACGGTGCGCGAACTCGAACGGTTCGAACGCCCACAAGGCTGCGCATCAGAGCCCGGATCGCCGACTGATCTCGACGCCGAGCCAGCCGAGTGGCTGTTGTACGGGCAGTACACGCGTTGGAGCGACACCGCCGGCTGCCCCGTGCGTATCGACGTCATCTCGCAAATCGACGGGCCCGAACACTGCGACTGGCAAGGTGCTGACTTCCTCACCGTTGGTCGGCCGATCGGCACACCGGTCGAAGACGATCGTCGTGCCGACACGTACGTGTGGGACCCCGACGATCGTCTCGCTGACGCCGATGACGTCGACCGTGGCCAACACATCGACGCCCGGGACCTGCCCTCGACCGCAGTTGACACGGGCTACCGCCTCGACGGGATCGAACTCTGGCTCGACGACCAAAATCGTGACGTCGCCTACCGAATCGAAGGCAGCAACGTCGAGGTTCTCGTCCGCGACGCAACACACCGCCTGCTCTGCCTGTGACGACTCTCCGCGGGGCAACCGTGTGCGCGTGTCGAGCCGACCGAGCGATCTCACCCGCCGCAGCGTGCGGCAAATATCTTTCATCCACAGCATCCGGCACCCGCGGCAGCGGTCTCATCCTGTTCACCAGCCAAGTGATCGACCCGACGGACTAAACCGAGGCGGCTCGAGTCCGTCGGCGGCCAAGCTCGACGAAAAGATGAGCGAGATGCCGGACATGTACGGATGATGATTCACCGGAGCGCGCCCGTGCCGCCCGACGAGCAGCGGTTCCGGATCCTCTTCCACGAGCACTTCGCCGATCTGTGGCAATTCGCCCGCCGCCGCTCAGGCTCCGCCCACGAGGCCGACGACGTGACTGCCGAGACATTCGGCGTGGCGTGGCGCCGCCGCGCAGCGCTGCCTGCCGGGAACGGAGTCCGGCTGTGGCTGTTCGGCACCGCACGCCTGATCATCGCCAATCAGCGCCGCTCGAACGGGCGCCGAGAACATCTACGTCGCCGCATCGAGATGGTGGCGCCGACCTTGGCGCCGACGCCTGACCCGGCCGACGTGATCTCCGACCGAAACGGCGCCCCCTTGCTCGCTGCGCTTGCCACGCTGGACGATGACGACCGGGACCTGCTGATGATGCGTGCCTGGGACGGGTTCGCCGTCACCGACATCGCCTCGCTGCTCGGCGTAACGCCCAACGCTGTCTCGGTGCGCCTCAGCAAAGCCCGCACCCGACTCGCCTCTGCGCTCCACCAGACAGATTTTGCACCCTCCCGGACAGGTTCGAAGCGATCGTCAAACCCGGAAGGAGACGCCTCATGACTGATGGCGATCCGCTCATCGAGCGATTGTCCGCACTCGACCCTGTCCTCGTCGACCGGGCGCCCGAACCGAGCTCAACCCGCCACGCCGGGATCCTGGAGCGCGCCATACAGAGAACTCCCACCACAACAGACCGACCCGACCATGGACCGCCCATCCCACCACGGTCCACCGATCCGGACGACGGAGCCCCTACGGGCGACCGGCGGCGGCTCATCCGGCGCCCCGTCTTCCTCCTCGGCGCAGCCGCTGCAATCCTGGCCATCGTTGCGGGAGCCGTGGTCTTCGAGCCCGATCGATCCCTGAGCCCTGCCGCGGCACTCAGTCAAGCCGCTGAGAACACCGACGAGGCGTTGACGCTGCGATCCGAGTACGTCCGAGACGACGGTAACGGCGGCTTCAGGGTGATCCGGTCCGAGCACCGGGGCGGAGACATCCGACGCACGTTCAGCGTGATCAAGCCTGACGGTACCGAGCGAACCGACTACGAAGACGAAGAGTTCATCGTGTACATCGGCAACAAGGGCTGGACGATCAACGACGGGCCTGAAGAAGGGACGATCGTAAAGCCAGAGGAACGCAATGCCCCTTACGCCGAGTCATCCGCGGCCATCGTCGAGGCCGCAGTGACCGAATCGACCGTCACCGAGATCGGCGTCGAGGACGTCCGAGGCTTGGAAGCCACGCACTATCGGATCAGGCTCGACGACGCAGCGATCAGCCGCCTCGGAGCACTTCGGCCAAACCAGTTGTCCGCCTTCGAGTTGGAATCACCGGGTACGGTCCTGTCACTCGACGTGTGGATCGCCGACAGCTACATCCGGCGGCTCCGCGTGACCCACAACTATGAGGCACCCGGCAGTTCTGGCACCACCGTCGAGTTCTACGACTTCGGTGCCGACATCACCATCACCCCACCGACCTGAACTGCGGACCCGACCCAGCGGGATCGGCCCCGAGCTCCTTGGCGACGCCTGGTCGTCCGCCGGCAGTCTGACGTCACTGCCTTCGGCCGGTGGCGGGCGCCGCAGGTCGCCGTGCGCGAGCCTGGTGCGGATGAGCGGTCCTCGGACGTGCTGCGTTGTCGCAGCGGCATTGGCTGTCACCGTCGTCGCCTGCGGCAGGGAGGACAGTGACCGTCAGGACGCAGCCGGTCCAGTCGGGTCGATCGAACCAACGATCGTGACTGCGGCCATCCCGGCGCCCACCACCTCGCTACCGGGTACCGCCGAGGCGACTGCTGTCCCGACCGTCGACCTCAGCACCACCGTCGCACCGACGACGACCCACGGCCCGGCGCCGCCCACAACTGCGATGACCTCAGGAACGGAGGTTGACCTCGGTCGATCGGTGGAGGACCGGCCGATCACCGCCATCCGACGGGGCACGCCTGGCGGCACGACGGTGCTGGTGATCGGGGTGATCCACGGTGACGAGGACGCCGGGGCTGCGATCATCGATGCGCTTCGTGAGCTCCCGGTGCCAGAAGGGATCGAGCTCTGGCTCGTGCCGTCGATGAACCCCGACGGTCAGGCCGCCGGCACTCGTCAGAACGCACATGGTGTCGACCTCAACCGCAACTTCCCGACCAACTGGGGCCCGGTCGGGCAGCCCGGCGATTGGCAGTACGCCGGCGCCGGGCCGGCGAGCGAGCCCGAGACCAGGGCGATGGTCTCGCTCTCCGAACAGGTCCGTCCCGATCTCACGCTCTGGTACCACCAGGACCTGTTCCGGATCAATCCGTCGACCGGAGTCGACGGCGAGATCCGGCGACGGTACGCCGATCTCACCGGGCTGCCGATCCTGGAGG
>JACDHN010000106.1 GCA_013821025.1 Acidimicrobiia bacterium
CGAACGGTGTTCGGATGGAGTTGCAACAATGCGGCGATCTCGGCCGTCGTCAGAGGCCGAGACGCGCTTGCCAGGTGCTCGTAGATGGCAAAGCGCGTGTTGTCCCCGAGTGCCTTGAGCAGTTCGAGCTGGCCCGAGCCGGCCGGTGATGTCGGCGTGACCGTCACGACATCATCGTAACCGCGAGCCGCGACATAACACGGTGGGCGCCGGTAAAATGCATCCCGTGACCACCATCCCGGCTCCGACTCGCGACGATGTGCTGGGCGTGCTCAGCGGCGTCGTCGATCCCGAGCTCGGTAGCGACATCGTGTCTCTCGGCATGGTGCCGGCCGTAGACGTGGCCGATGACGGCGTAGTCCGTGTCACCATCAAGTTGACGATCGGTGGCTGCCCGCTCAGAGCCGACATCAAGCGCGAGGTGGAGCAGCGGGTGGGGGTCCACCCCGGTGTGTCGGATGTGCAGATCAGTTGGGGTGAGATGACCCCCGATGAGCGCAGCGAGACGATGCTGAAGGCCCGTTGGAACGCCCGGGAGAAGGCACCGGAGACCGAGGTCCCCACCAGGACTCGCGTGCTCGCCATCGCCAGTGGCAAAGGTGGTGTCGGAAAGTCTTCGGTCACCGTCAACGTGGCCGCAGCACTGGCGTCTCGCGGTTTCACCGTCGGTGTGCTCGACGCCGACATCTGGGGCTTTTCGGTGCCGCGCCTGCTCGGCCTCGACGCGTCGATGGAGGCCAAGCGCATCCCTGGCTCCGACCGCCCCAAGATCATGCCCAACGAACGGCCCGTCGGCGACGGACTGCTGAAGGTGGTCTCCACGGGGTTCATGATCGACGAGGAGACCGCACTCATGTGGCGTGGTCTGATGCTCACGAAAGCCGTCGAGCAGTTCCTCACCGATGTCCACTGGGGCGATCTCGACTACCTCGTGATCGACATGCCGCCTGGCACCGGCGACGTGCAGATGGGTTTGGCCCGCATGCTGCCGCGCACCGAGTTGCTGATCGTCACCACCCCGGCGCTCGCCGCCCAGAAGGTGGCCCAACGTGCAGCAGACATGGCCAGACGCAGCTTCCTGCCGGTGCTCGGCGTGATCGAGAACATGAGCACATTCACGTGCGACCACGGCGTCGCCTACGAGCTGTTCGGCAGTGGGGGCGGCCAAGCGCTGGCAGACGCCATCGATGCCCCGCTCCTGGGGCAGATCCCCCTGGAGCCGGCCATCGGCGCAGGCGGCGACACGGGCCGTCCGATCGTTCTCGCCGCAGCCGCCGGCGACGACCCCGACGCCAGCCCGGCGGCGATGGCGTTCATCGCCATCGCCGAACGATTGGCCACCGACATCGCCCCGCCGCACGAGGTGCTCGACGACCAGGCCATGGCGGGATGCTCTGCGCGAATGCTCGATGCCGTCGATGTGGCCTTCAAGAAGCTCGACTCCGACTCCGAAGCGGTTGCTGCGAAGGCTCCTGCAGCTCAGTCCAGCTCGTCGTAATCGGCTTCGCCGGGCATGGCGACGCCCGTCACGTTCCCGACGTCGTCGAAGCGCAGCTTCGGCTCGATGCGAGGCGGCGACGGCAAGGCCCGAGCCGCGTCCAACGCTGACTCCACGTCATCGAACGTCGACAGCCACTCGAGGCTGGCGATGGTTGGCGGGAGCATCATGAAGCTGCCAGCCGCCATCTCGGCGAGGGCGGAGGCCGGCCGCAGCCAGCGGCTCTCTACCGTCTCCATCTCGTCGTGCAGGGCATCCTGGTTGCCAGGGACGGCGGCGAGAAAGAACCGGGTGTCGAAGCGACGAATCTCACCGCGCGGCGTGACCCAGTGCGCCACGTATGGAACCCGCCCGAGATCGAGCACCAAGTCGTGCCGGCGGCACAGTTGAGCCATCGACAGCTCACCTGCATGAACGGCCCGACGCTCTTCGGCGCTGAGCTCTAAGTGGCTCCCATCGCGTCGACGACCGACGATCACTCCTGCCTCCTCGAAGGTCTCTCGTACGGCCGCCACCCAGTAGGAGAGCCCGCCTTGGTCGATGCCGAGGCGCGCCGATGCGGCACAGTCATCGAGGCCCTCACAGAACGATTCGATCTCCATGTCACCGTCGCCAGGATCGACACGACCGCCGGGGAACACGTACATCCCGCCGGCGAATGCCGCCTTCGTGGCCCGGCGGAGCATCAGCACCTCCAGGCCTTCGGGATCGTCATGCACCAGCAGCACCGTGGCCGCTGGCCGGATCGGCACATCACGGTTCTCAGCAGCTCGTTCCAGGTCCACGTCGGGCGAACGTAACGTCCAGCGCTCCGCTCAGCCGACTCCTGACCGTCCAGGACGGTCACGGTGAGCCAACACGACGGCCAGCGCCGCGCCGACGACCGCCGCCAGCACGGCGGCGACCAGCTCCCAGTGGTCGTTGACTCGCACTGTGAGCCAACTGCCGAAGCGTTCGACGCCTGACGTGAGTGGGTCGGTGTCGACGCGCACGTCGACGACCCAGAAGTAATACAGCAGGTAGAGGCCCGAGATCAGCACGAACACGGCGGCGACCATCTCCACCTGCGTCATCGCAGATCGCAACCATCGCAGCAGCCCCGACTTGGCAAAGGCCAGGGTGACGGTGAGCGCCATCACGACGAGCGTCATCCCGGCCCCGTAGGCCAAACCGTTGGCGACACCGCTGAGGGCGCCGTCGCTGCGACCCGTGCCGAACATTGTGGCGACGAACAACCCGATGGTGCAGCCGATCGACGCAACCGCGTAGGCGATGCCGTAGACGTACATCGATCGGACCGTGCGCCGATCGCTGCGCACGTCGAGGCGTGGTGTCGAGATCGGCAGCCGGTATCCGGCGAGCATGGCGATGCCGAGCCCGACGAGACCGACGCCCACGACTGCCGTTGCGTACTTGGCGTAGTCGTTGATCCACCGTGTGGAACGATCGGCGACGTATCCGGCGACGACGAAGACAGAGAGGAAGCCCGCCGACACGGCCGCACCGACGAGCAGTGCCCGGCGCAACGAGGCATGGCGCTGGGTGCCGCTGCCGGAGCCGAACTCGCCGGCGACATCGTCAACGGGGTTACCGGTGCCGAGGAAGTACATCAGGTAGGTAGGGAGCAGCACGAAGCCGCACGGGTTGATCGACGCCGCCAGTCCGCGCACGAACGACAACCCCAGCTGATCGGTGCTCAACCCCAACCCCACCGTTCTGTCATTGAGAATCGGTGAGAATGCCCCGATTGCTGATGACAGAACGTTCACAGCAGCTGCTCGACCTGGCGGCGGATGTCGTCGGCGTCGACCTCGCCCGTCTGAGTCACGACGGTGCCGTCGGCGTCCACGAACAATGTCGTGGGGAAGGCGATCACGCGTGCGGCGTCGAGGAAGGCGCCGTCCGGATCGCGGAACAGCTCGTAGTGAACTCCCACCTCATCGGCGAAGTCGACCATCGTGTCGACGTCGTCGATGGGATTCACGCCGACGAAACGCACCTCGCCGCCGTACTCGTCGGCCACCGCCGCCAGGTCGGGCATCTCCCGGCGGCACGGAGCACACCCGGCGTACCACAGGTTGACGACGAGCGGTCGCCCGACCAGCCCGCCCGTGCGGACCGTCTGCCCATCGATGTCGAGCACCTCGACGTCTGGCAGCTCGACGTCCTCGACTGACTCCCGGCCGAGCACCACTTCCGGCGGATCCTCATCACCCTCTGACAGCGTGGCCCACAGGACGCCGCCGCCGACGCCCAGCACCAGCGCCACAACGAGCGACACGGCCAGCAGCCGGGGCCGGATCGCATGGTGGGTACCCATGCCGAGCAGGCTACCGACGAGCCCGCTCCGGGCTCCCCCACCTCGGGGAGGATGGGTGGGGGAGCCGTCGGTCCCGGTAGCGGGGAACCTCTGGGCGTGATTCGTGTCAGCCCCTGGAACGGATCACGCCCAGATCGTGATGTGGGAAGGATCACGCCCAGACGGTTGGGGGTCAGGCGACGACGCCCATCTCGTCGATGATCAGCTCGGGTCGGGGTCGACGAGGGGGGCGGCCGCACGGTCGCTTGTTGGCGACGATCCGCCCGTTCTCCAGCAGTTCGCCACCCCACACGCCCCAGGGCTCCTGGCGCTCCAGGGCACCGGCCAGGCAGGAAGCCGCCAGCTCGCACTTGCCGCAGATCGCCTTCGCCCGCCCGATGTCGATCAGGTCGTCGGAGAAGAACAGCGGCGTGAGCGTGCCATTGCCGTCGGCGCAGCGCGCGGAGACCGAACGCTCGTCGACGGCGTCGGTTCGTCGGCTGGACAGTTCAACGTAGGTCATCATCATCGTGCTCTTTCGTGTCGGTGGTGGTGGTCTGCGGTGTTCGGTGGGTGGGTGTGGGCTGCGGTTCGGTGATTCGATGGGCGCAACGCGACGAGGCCGCCGGGTTGATTCCCGGCGGCCTCGAAAGTGGCTTCGATGAGGTGGTTGGGACCTACATCGGCTCAATCCCGAGGTGCCGGGCGACGCTCGTATTCGTCATCAGCTTCATGTCCTTCCAGGACACTGCGAAGACGTCGGCGAGGCCGTGACCTGATGCGGCCAACGCGCCAGCGCCGAGAGCGCTCTGGCTCTTCTCAGCGAGGTAGTTGGTCGGAATCATGTCTGCGCTCGGTTTCTGTGCGTGTGACTCCGGCGCGCGTGCCGGCAGCACGTTCAGGGAACCACGCCAGGTCCGGCTCTGTCAAGAGAGTTTCACGTGACGTGACGCCTGTCTCGCTCAGGTCACGTCGATGAGGATCTTGCCGACGTTGGCGTTGGACTCCATCAGCCGATGGGCGTCGACGATCTCGTCGAGGGGGAAGCGGCGGTCGATCACAGGAGCCAGCGACCCGTCGGCGAAGCGCGGCAACACCTCACGGGCGAAGCGCTGGCACACGGCGATCTTCGTCTCGATCGGGCGCGAGCGCAGCGTTGTTCCGATCCAGCGGATGCGCTTGGCCAGCAACAGCCCTGCGTTGACGGACGTCGCGCCACCGCCCATCAGGCCTACCTGCACGATCGTGCCGTCGGTGCGTACGGCGCGCAGGTTGCGGTCGATCTCGTCGCCGCCGATGACATCGAGCACGACATCGACCCCGTCGGGCACGGCGTCGACGAGCGCCGACAGCCAGTCGCTGGGACTGCGCTCCAGCACCGCGTCAGCACCGAGGGACCGGCAACGGTCGGCCTTGCCGGCCGAGCACGTGACGACGATGCGGGCACCGAGCGCCCCGGCCAGCTGGATGGCTGCCGTGCCGACTCCGGAGGCCCCTGCGTGCACGAGCGCCCAGCGACCGCTCGTCAATCCGCCGAGGACGACGAGCGCGTCCCAGGCGGTGATGAACACCTCGGGTACGGCCGCCGCATCGCCCAGGCTCAACCCGGCGACGACCGGCATCGCCAGCCTCTCGTGGGTGACGAGCCGCTCGGCGTAGCAGCCTCCCGACTCGATGCCCATCACCTCGTCGCCCACATCGAAGGCGCTGACACGGGGGCCGACGTCGGCGACGACGCCGGCGTACTCCAGGCCCGGGATCTCCGGGCGGCGGCCCGACGGGTCCGGATACAGACCGCGGCGCTGCAGCAGGTCGGCGCGGTTCAGCGCCGTTGCGTGCACGTCGACAAGGATCTCATCGGGTCCCGGCTGCGGTTCGGGCACGTCCTGGATCGTCAGCACGTCGGGCTCGCCCGGTTGCTCGATGACGACCGCCCTCACGGCTGCACCAGGAACTGCACGGCGTGACGCTCGCCGATGAGCGGCTTGATCATCTTGACGATGATCCGCTGATGCTCCTCATTGTCGATGTAGGCCTGCCATCCTTCACAGTCGGCGAAGTCGGCGACGACGGCGAACATGTCGTTGCCGTCGGCGATGCCCAGATCGACACCGAGGCGGTAGTCGACGAGCTCGGGGATCCGCGCCGGCAGTTCGCGCAGGGCGGCCTCGACGGCCGCCACCTGCTCCGGCGTGGCGTCGTCGACCCAGCGGAACAGCACGACGTGACGGACACCTCCCGTGGCGGGCACGAACACCTGCTGGCGGTAGTAGCGCAGCTCCTCCACGCTGTCACGGATGTCGTCGAGGGCCCGGTGCCGGCCCTCCTTGCGGGGCCGGGCGTCGTCCACACTGCGGTACCACCGCTTCACCAGTTCCTTTACGCTCGAGACGTCGACGGAGCGGTAGTGCAGGTGCTGCTCGATAGCCGGCAAGTAGGCGGCGAGAAAGCGACGGTCGGTGCCGATCGAGTTGCCGCAGAGAGGCACCGTACGGGGCTCGGGGGCGTACTGCTTGATGAACTCGAACGTCGCCGAACCGGCATCCTCCAGCGAGATCGTCGAGGTGCGGATCGCCTCCAGCAACCCAGAGCGGGTGTGCATGCCGACCACGAAGGGATCCATGGCGTCGAGTACATCCTCGGGCTGGTGGACGACGACATCGGGACCTTCGGCGACGATGTTCAGATCGTCGTCCGTGATGAGCGTGGCGATCTCGACGATGACGTCGCGGGTGTGGTCGAGTCCTGTCATCTCCAAGTCCATCCAGACGAGCATGCGCCAACGGTAGCCAGCGCGCCCGCCCTGTGGTCAGGGCGCCAGGCGCGACACGGCCCAGCCGCCCGACACCGTGGTGCGGCGGAACAGCAGCCGGTCGTGCAGCCGGCTGCGCTGGCCCTGCCAGAACTCGAACTCGTCTGCGACGATGCGCCAGCCACCCCAGTGCTCGGGACGAGGGATGTCGACCCCTTCGAAGCGCGCCTCCGTGTCGGCGACGAGTGCCTCGAGCTCGGCCCGGTCGGCGAGCACATCACTCTGAGGTGACGCCCAGGCTCCGATCTGGCTGCCGCGGGGCCTGGTGGCGAAATAGGCGTCGCTCTGCTCGGCGCTGACACGTTCTGCCGATCCCCTGATGCGCACCTGGCGGTGCTGCTCCAGCCACACGATGACGGCTGCCGCTTCCGGTCGGCCAACGAGCTGGCGGCTCTTGGCACTGCGGTAGCTGGTGTAGAATACCGGGCCGCTGTCGTCGAACTCCCGCACCAGCACCACTCGAGCGTCGGGAGCACCTCGCTCGTCAACCGTGGCCACCGTCATGGCGTTTGGCTCCGGAACGTCGGCCGCTACGGCGTCGGCGTACCACCACTGCCATTGCTCGAGCGGGGTGGCCGCCAGCGTGTCGACGTCGAACGGCTCGGAGTCGTACTCGGAGCGTCGGTCGCGCAACGTCATCTCATCCCGTGTCGCCGGCCGGACCGATCGACGTGGCTCCCCGCATGTATGGCTGCAACACAGCAGGGACCCGCACCGAGCCGTCGGCCTGGCGGTGGTTCTCCACGATGGCCGCCCACACCCGTGGCACGGCGAGCGCCGAACCGTTGAGCGTGTGCACCACGTCGGTGCCCTTTCGCCCTGCTCGGCGCACGCGGATGTTCGCCCGCCGAGCCTGGTAGTCGCTGAACCAGCTCACCGACGAGACCTCCAACCACTGATCACAGCCAGGGGCGTACACGTCGATGTCGATCGATCGGTGGTGGCCCTGGCCAAGGTCACCGGTGCAGATCTCGATGATCCGGTACGGCAGCTCCAAGGCGGCGATCGTGGCCTCGGCCCTGCGGCAAAGGTCGGTGAGCAGCTCCGGTGCCTGCTCGGCCGTGGACAGCGCCAGGATCTCGACCTTGTCGAACTCGTGCACGCGCAGCATCCCGCGCGTGTCGCGACCCGCCGCGCCCGACTCACGGCGGTATGAGGCGGTGGCTGCCATGAGCTGGATCGGCAACATCTCCTCGGACAGGATCTCACCGGCGTAGATCGACGTCAGCGGCACCTCGGCCGTGGGGATGCACCACAGGTTGTCCCGTTCGATGCTGTAAGCGTCGTCGGCGAACTTGGGGAGCTGTCCGCTGGCCGTGAGCGTTTCCGTGGTGACGAGTGTGGGCGGGCGGATCTCCTCGAAGGCGTCGGCGTTGCGGTCCAGCGCCAGTTGGCACAGGCCGCGCGCCAACGTGGCGCCCAGCCCGCGCTGCATCGTGAACATGGCACCGCTGATCTTGACCGCCCGCT
>JACDHN010000369.1 GCA_013821025.1 Acidimicrobiia bacterium
ACGGCCGCCGCAGCTGCGGCTCCGCCCACAAGGATCGCGCCCCGACGCCGGCGACGGACCTGGGCGGAAGGCGTCATGTCGCGTTCGCCAGGCGCCGCTGATCGGGTGTTGGTCGGTGTTGTCATGATCTCCTCCAGGACGGCTCGGGCCCGGACGCTGCCTACGGCATCGACGGGCACACGGGATGGCATCGGATCGAGTTGCTCGAGCCTTCGTCGCAGATCGTCATCCATCATTCGTGCTCCATGTGTCTGGCCGTTGAATGTCCGGCCGGACGTGGATCCTTTCGCCGGTCGTGTTGTTGCCGAAGCCGCTGTTTGGCGCGATGCAGCCGGATCGCTGCGGCGTTGGCGGTGATGTCCAAGGCGACCGCGATGTCGCGTGCTTCCAAGCCTTCCCACGCCCACAGCGTCAACAGCTCCCGATCGCCGGCGGCGAGCCCCGCCAGCGCGACACGAAGGTCGTGATCGCTGGCGACTGTGGCGTCGGCTGCTGCGGTGACCAGCGTCGCCGGAGGTGTGGTGGAGCTCAGACGGGCGAAGAGCCGGCGGCTGCGAACGGCGGAACGGTGATGGTTGGCGAGCGAGCGTCTGGCGACGCCATAGCACCAGGCAAGCTCGTCGCCCTCGACCACCTCGTCGAGGCGCCGCCACAGCACGAGCAGCGTGTCGGCCACGACATCGTCGGCGACCGCGTCGGCCACCCGTCGTTTGGCGAATCGCTGTAGCGGCTCATAGACCACGACGGCGGCGCGCTCGAACCGCTCCCGCCGACTCTCGTTCTCCTCCCCAGAGCTCACATCGACTCCTTGTCCAGCACCGCACCAACTCTTTCAGCCCGGGTGCCGCGGACGGAGCGCGTTCACGGCCAATGAGACAACCCCGGTCCGTGCGCGCTCGACGGGCCAGCGCTGTGCGTGGCGGAGATGCACATAGCCCCAGCCGATGACGTTGAACAGGACGGCGGCGGTCTCCATTGCATCGTCGACCTGGTCAAGGGTGCCGTCCAACGCTCCGTCATGCAGCAGCCGGGCCAACGGAGCGACGAAGAGGTCGTGTGTCTCGGTATCGGTCGTCGGAGTGTCGTCGACCGAGTGGAACGGCGACTCGGTTGCAGCGAACACGCCTGCAAGTAGCGCGAGGTGTTCGTCGGCGACGGCGCAGATCGCGACGGCTGGCGGCGCCTACCATATAGTTGCAATATCGAACCAAATGGTTGTATCATGGAACCAATGGAGGAGGTCGGAGCGCTGACAGCAGAGATCGTGCGCTTCGTCCGCGCGTTCGGACTCCACCGGCCCGACGACACTCCATGCGGTGCCGGCGTCTCCGTGTCCGAAGCACATGCCCTCGCAGTGCTCGCCACGGCGCCCCCAATGACCCAAGGCAAGCTCGCCGCTGAGCTGTGCCTCACGAAATCCACGATCAGCCGGCTGGTCGATCAGCTCGACGAGCGCCGTTGGATCACGGTTGGCACCAGCGATACCGACCGCCGGTGCCGAATCTTGTCGCTGACCCCGGTCGGGCAGGCCGCCGCAGCCGAACTCGGAACTCGAAGGCGCGAACGCATGGCGGGTCTACTCGACGCAATCCCTACTGATCGACGTGCCGACGTGATCGACGCGTTGGCTCTACTCTCGGAGGCAGCTCGTGCATCGACCTGAACGATGGTCCCGACTCGGAGCGATGGCGTTCGTTGTCGTCGCCCTCATCGGCTGTTCGTCAAAGGACCGCGAGGAGTCAGTCGCCGCCCGGGGCCCGGAGGTCATGCCGTTCGACCTCGACCGGACGACCCATCGGTTCACGCCCACACAGCGCGGGTTGGTCGAGGATGTCGTGGCGGACGACCCGGATGATGTAGAGCAGGTCGAGCTGATCCGGACACACCTCGTTGAGGAAGCGGATCGCTTCGAGTCCGGCGACTTCGGTGACCCAGCCGAGATCCACGGACGTGAGATGCCAGGCCTCGCTGAACTCGAGGCCGGCGCTGCGGACATCCAGATCCGGTACGACGATCTGCCCGATGGCGCCCGGATCACCTTCAGCACCTCGAACACCGAACTCGTCACGGCCCTCGAGCGGTGGGGCGCGGCACAAGTGGACGACCACGGCGAACACGCTGAGTGACACTCGCACAGGCGTGCACAGCGTCGACGAGCAGAGCGTCGACATCGCCGGCCTGATTCCACGCTGTTGGTCATGCGCCCGTTCGTCTCGAACACCGTCGAGGATCGGGCGCTCTGCAGCGAGCTGTGCTCGGCGGTCAACGCGTGGAGGAGCGCCTCACCGTATTCGCATCTGTCGGCGCAGTGAGATGAACGTCAGCAGCCGGCGGCGCGCACGGTGGGTGTCGGGTTGATGGCCGGGCCACCACCGGGGTGCACCTCGAAGTGCAAGTGCGAGACGTCGGTGTTGCCCGTGGAACCCATGTACCCGACCACCTCGCCGGCGCTGACGTTGCGGCTCGAGCCGGCGAAAGAGTCCAGATGGGCGTAGTAGTAGTAATCCCCGTTGTCGCCTGAGAGCCGCACGACGTTGCCGCCGAGCCCGTTCTGGGCGAGCTCGGCGTAGCCGGATGTCACCGCCACCAGTGTCGTGCCTGTCGACGCCAGCATGTCGACGCCTTCGTGGCTGCGCCCGCCCGAGCGAGGAGCGCCATACGTATCGGCGTAGGAAGACGCACCCTGCACCGGGCACACGAGGCCCGCCGATGGTGGGGGCGGGGGGGGTGGCGGAGGCGGGGGTGGCGGAGGCGCGGTAGTCGGAGGCGCGGTAGTCGGAGGTGACGCAGTCGGCGGCGCGGTAGTCGGAGGCGCGGTAGTCGGAGGCGCGGTAGTCGGAGGTGACGCAGTCGGCGGTGACGCAGTCGGCGGTGACGCAGTCGGCGGTGACGTGGTCTGTGGTGACGCAGTCGGCGGTGAGGTGGTCGCCGGGTCGCCTGCCACGCGGGCGACCGGAGGGGACGTGGGGTGGGGACTGTGGGTCGCGGTCGGCTCGGTCG
>JACDHN010000370.1 GCA_013821025.1 Acidimicrobiia bacterium
GTCATGCACCGGTCCGATGTGTTCGTGACGCGTCGCGTCAGATCCTGGTCGCCCGACCGATTGGCGGCCGATGATGTCCGTCGACTGGGACGTGCTGATCATCGGTCGCAGCTAGGCAGGGCTCAGCGCTGCACTCAACCTCGGCCGGGCGCGCCGATCGGTTCTCGCCGTCGGCAGCGGTGGGCCGCGCAACGAGTCCGTGTTCCACGCCCATGGATTGATCACGCAGGACGGCGCATCACCCGGCGACATCATCGCCGCGGCCGAAAAGGAGTTGAACAAGTACCCGACGGTCGAGTTGGTCGACGATCGAGTGACCGGCCTCGGCGAGCACTGGGGACGAGGCGTGTTCACCTGCGCCTACTGCGATGGTTTCGAGCACGGTGATACGCACCTCGCTCTTACGGGCCCCACGTTCTTCGTTCCACCCATCGCCCGCATCCTGACGGGTTGGAGCCCTCACGTCACGGCGTTCTCGAACGACCTCGACGCAGCCGTTCGAGCGGAACTAGGAGCCCACGGTGTGAACGTCGACGAGCGACCGATCGCCCGGCTCAACGGCGACGGCAACACCGTTTCGTCGCTGGAGTTGACCGACGCCCCCGACGTGCCGATCGGCGCGCTTTTCGTCGCCGAGTGGCCCGCCCCGAACAACCAACTCGCCGTAGAGCTCGGATGCGCCGTTGACGAACACGGATACGTCGACGTCGACGCCATGAAACGGACCACCGTCCCCGACGTCTGGGCGATCGGCGACGTCACCAGCCTGCGATCGAACATGTCGATGTCGATCACCGACGACGTCCTCGCCGCCGTCGACTGCAACACCGCCCTGCTCGACCGAGACTGGAACGAGACCACCTGAACGGCGCTACCGTCCGGCCGATGCCGCCCCAAGGGTCAGATACGACAACAGACGAGGTTCTCGACGGTCGTCATCCCCACGAGGTCTACGACTCATCGGGGCGCACGGCGGCGAGCAGACGCATCACGTCGGCCGGCTCGGCGTGCTCGCGTGCTCGCACGGCCAGGAGCAGCGCGCTGGCGGGAAGGCCGGGGTGCTCGACTGCACGTGCGACGCCGACCGTTGCTGCGTCGATGGCGTCGATCGCCCGTACGCGCTCGATACCGGTCAGCGTGCTCAGCCGCACGGCGACCGACCAGGCCTGACGGCGGGCCGCGATGAGGCTGAAGCGGATCAACGTCTCGTCGCCCTCGCCACCGATCCGGTCGACGAGGTCCAGCCACGGCGAGACGGACCCGAGCGCACCCTGGCAACCGTCGACGAGATCGCTGAGAACGTCGTTGACGGCGTCGAAGTCCGAGCGCACGGCATCCATCGAGCCTCCGCCGACCTCCGATGCCGTGATCCCGAGGTCGAGGTTGATGTGCGCGTTGATGCCGAGGAGGACGTGCTGCAGGAAGATCGGGCGCCAGCGACCGGCCGCGCGGAATGCCCTCTGCCACGACTCGGCGCAGGGCGCGCCGCGCCGCCATGCCCGCTCAGCGTCGAGATAGCGATCGGCGAAGCGAGTGACGAAGCGCTCCATTCGCGCAGGGTCCTCGAAGCGGCCGTCGATCGCTCGCTGGCGAACCGTCTTGGTCACGGCGAGGTACATCGCCGCGAAGTAGCCGATGCGGTCTCCCTCCGCAGCGCAGCGATCGACGATGCCCTCGATGGCGCCGACGACGCCGTCGTAGGTCATCGTCTCCCCGTTTGTCACCGCCACGCGATCGTACTGCTCCGATCAACTGGGGTGAGACGTCGCCCGCGCCACGGAACTCCCCGCGCGGCGTCGACCCCGATCACCGTCGAGTCGGCCAGGCCCTGGCACCGCGGTTTCACGTTGACATGACGCGCTCATCGGCGTTTGCTTGCGTCGAGAGAGGGAGGTTTCGCTATGGCAACGTTCATCAGCCTGATCAAGTTCACGTCCCAGGGCATCTCGACCATCGAAGACGGCCCATCCCGGCTCGACTCCGGCCGGCAGATGCTCTCGGACATGGGAGCCGAGCTGAAGGCCTTCTACTTGACGATGGGTCGGTTCGACGCGGTGGCCGTCGTCGATGCACCCGACGACGAGACCGCAGCCAGGTTCGCCTTGAATCTCGGCCGGATGGGCAACGTCACCACCGAGACGCTGCGGGCATTCAACGAGGACGAGTACCGCCAGCTGACCGATTCGCTCTCGTGATTCAGCGGTACCGCCCGGACGCGAGGATTGCTAGTGAGTAACTGCGCGATGATCGTGCGGTGGACGGCGTGCACGACCTCGGCGGGACGCACGGCTTCGGTCCGGTTCCCATCGAGATCGACGAGCCGTTGTTCCATGAGCGTTGGGAAGGGCGTGTTTGGCGGATGCTCGCCGCGGTGATGGCACGCACCACGATCGACCGTTTCCGCTACACCATCGAGCAGATGCCGCCGGCGGAGTACTTGGCTTCGAGCTACTACGAGCGCTGGCTGTGGGCGATCGAGCATCTCGCTGCCGAGCAGGGGATCCTCGACAGCGCTGACGAACCTGCGACGGTCGCGCGGCCGTCGCCTGCGACGCCGACGTGGGCGGGGCCCTTCCACGAAGGCGACCGGGTGCGAGTGCGGAACCCGGTCACGAACGGCCACACTCGCGTGCCGCGATACCTCCGCCGACACGTCGGTCGGGTCGAGCGGGTCGCCTTCGCTTGGCCGAACCCGGGTGAGTCGGCGGTCACCGGGACCTACGGTGAACCCGAACTGGTGTACACCGTCGCCTTCGCCGCGGCCGACCTGTTCGGTCCGGCCGCCGACCACACGATCACCGCCGACCTCGGCGAGAGCGACCTGGAGGAACCGTGAGCGACCTGACACCCGCCCAACGCACCGAGATTCTCGAGCGCCACCTCCACGACCACGGCCATGTCGACTCCGGCGACGTCGACGCGGCGATCGCCGCTGCCGAATCTGCATCCGGTGACGGCCCGAGCCCGGCCCTCGGCGCTCGCATCGTCGCAAGGGCG
>JACDHN010000371.1:0-1124 GCA_013821025.1 Acidimicrobiia bacterium
CTGCAACGATTCCAGCTTGAGAAGTACCTGATGTCCGTCCATGTCGACCTCTATGAGCGGGGTGGGAACCAGATGCTGGTTGACCACTCGCGCCGCGTGGTCCAGGTCGGCTCGAGTGACGGTCGGCGGCGGCAGGGTGGTCATACAAGGGACTTCCGAGAGGCTGGGCAAGGGCCTATGACCCGGTCGAGTTGGTCTCGCAGGATGCGGCGCTGGGTGGGGCCGTCATACAACGTGGGGTCCCCGACAGCGAGCGCGGCCAGACCGTCGGTCAAGGCGACGAGCGCGATAGCGGCGTCTCGATCGGTGCCGTCCGGGTCCGCAGCCAGGCGGTCATCGTTCTCGGCCCGGACAGCGGCCACGAGAGCCGTCACCCTGGTCAGCCACTCCCGGTTGCGTCGCGTGTGCAGCGAGCGCAGTTCCTCGTCACTGATTGTCTCGGCGAGGAAGCCAACCCACACCCGAGCCTCGTCGCGCCTCTCCTCGTCCAGCGTCAAGGACTGACTGAGCGCCTCTTCCAGTCTCTCGTGTGCGGAGAGGTCCTCGCCGAGAGCGGCGACTCGAGCCGCCATGCGCTTGAACAGAGTCTCGCGAGCGTCCAGCATCATCGCTCGCCGATGGGAGAAGCGGTGCGTCAGAAGCCCGGTGGTGCAGCCCGCCACGGCGGCCACACGTCGAAGTGATAGTCCAGCGACGCCGTCTCGGGCCATCACCTGCCAGACAGCGGAGCTGATCTGCTGCTGCAAAAGCGTCCTGGATGCACCCATCGACCAAAGATAACAGTCGTTTTGGATCCGTGTGGTTGCGCCGGTCGGATCACGGTCGCGGCGAGACAGAGCGGCGAGGCGTGCCGGAAGGCGAACAGACATGGCGAAACTCGGTCAACTTTGCGACCATCAGGACGTGATTGATCGCCCCCATCTCAGTTGAGTCCACTGACGTGGTGTACGACGACCGGCGCAGCGAGCGTGTGAGGTTGGTTGGGGGCGATCGTCGTCATCTTGTTGCTCCGCCGCGATTAGCTGCTACCCCTCGACTCGGACTGGGACTGGTTCTTTCCACCCACAATGACGCGGGCAACATGGAGCGTCGATGACAAGGGGGTAGGAGACGAGTTGAACCCT
>JACDHN010000371.1:1134-2994 GCA_013821025.1 Acidimicrobiia bacterium
TCCGGGCTCAGGTGGGGTGAGAATGTGGCAGATATCGGCGTCGGTGCAGTCGGCGGGATCAAGACGGTGGCCGCGTTCGATGAGGTCTGTGAGTTCTGCCTCCAGGATGGTGAGATCGCTGATGCGTGCACGTACGTCGGCGAGCTTTCTGTCGGTCAGGCTCGCCACATGCGTGCATGGGACGTTGCCGTCGTCGCGGAGATCGATGACGCTGCCGATCTCGGCCAGGGTGAGGCCTGCTGCCTGTGCGGTTCGAACAAAGTTCAACCGGGTGAGCGTGGATTCGTTGTAGATGCGGTAGCCGTTGGCACCACGTTCGGGTTCGGGTAGGAGGCCTCTGCGCTCGTAGAACCTGATGGTCTGGCTGGGTAGGCCGGCGGCGTCCGCGAGTTCTCCGATCAGCATCGGTCCATCCTAGCTCTTGACCTTGCAGCATGGATCAAGGTTTACGGTCGTGCGCATGGACATCGCCTTGTTGTACTTCGACGACTGCCCGAACTGGAAAGTCGTCGACGAACGTCTTTCCGCGATCGCTGCCGAACGCGCCGACCTCACGGTGACGCGTCACCTGGTCGAGACGTTGGAGGAAGCCGAGCGGGTCGGCTTCCATGGCTCACCGAGCATCCTCGTGGACGGCGTCGACGTCTTCGCCGATCCGGAAGCCGGGGTCGGATTGTCGTGTCGGGTCTACCGCACACCGGACGGCCTGGCGGGCGCGCCCACGGTGGAACAGCTCCGAGCAGCGCTCGCCGTTGGAGACCGGACCGCGCGATGACGCGCAGCTACGACTTGATCGTCATCGGCGCCGGCATGGCCGGTGTCTCCGCGGCCAACAAGTGCGCGTCGCAGGGCTGGACCCTCGCGATCGTCGACGCGCTGCCGTGCCGCCGACCTCAACGCGGCCTTCGCCGACCCAGAGATTCGCGCGGTCCTCGCGACGATCGGTGGCGAGGACCAGATCACCGTCGTGCCGCATCTCGATCCGCAGCTCGTGCGTGCAGACCCCAAGCCGTTCCTCGGCTACAGCGACAACACCAATCTTCTGTCGTGGCTGTGGACCCAAGGTGTCGCCGGCTTCTATGGCGGTTCGACGCAGGTGCAGCTCGGTCCCGGTCCGGCGGTCGACCGGTGTCACGTAGCGGCGCTACGAGCCGCGCTCCTGACCGGTGAGCGACTCGAGGTCACGGACCCGGGCGAGTCTGAGGACATTGGCAAGGACTGGGCCGACCGGGCAGCGTTGACCGAGTATGGCGACCGCGAACCGACTGAGCCCTGGGTCTGGGCCGGTCCGGCGCGCACAGTGACCGGCCGAACGTGGGGTGGCTGCATCGAAGTCGTCCAGTGGATCCTTACCGCAGGGCGATTCCCGGTCGACTCGGCGGTGCTCGAGGGCGGCGTGCTTCTGCTGGAGACGAGCGAGGAGCTCATCTCGGCTCGGGAGTTCGGCTGGATCCTCCGATCGCTCGGTGAACGGGGGGCACTGGGAGCGGTTGACGCGGTCCTCGTCGCGCGTCCCCCGACATCGAGCTTCGCGAGACAGCCGCCGGCCGAAGTGCGGGCGGCCCACCGCGCCGAGCAACGCGACGTCGCGATCGAACTGGTCGGCCGCTACAACCCCGACGCGGTCGTGTGCGTCGGGGTTCCATTCGGACATACCAGACCTCAGTGGATCCTGCCCTACGGCGGCAAGATCACCGTCGACGGCGTCGAGCAGAAGGTCTGGGCCGACTACTGCTGAGTCCGGTCTCAGATAGGGATCGATGTACGGAGCAGTAGCTCAAGACGCCCTGGTCACCCGTCAATCGGCGCAGGTGCAAGTGCCGTGCGCGCCGACGCGAGGGTCAATCGTCGACCCTGACC
>JACDHN010000372.1 GCA_013821025.1 Acidimicrobiia bacterium
GCGCTCATCCGAGTTGTCGTCGCCGGCGCCGTGGCCGCCGTCACGACTGGCGGTGGCCTGCTGCTCGCCCAGGCGGACGACGGGCCGCCGGCGGCGGCGCCGCTCGGCCCCGAGCCCGTCACGGTCGTCGTCGACATCGAACACAGCCTGTTCGAGCCCTCGTACCTGCGCGTCGAGGCCGGAACCGAGGTGCGCTTCGTCGTCGCCAATGGCGACCCCATCAACCACGAGCTGATCATCGGTCCCCAATCGGTGCACGACCGCCACGCCAACGGCACGGAGGCCTCTCATCCGACGAGGCCTGGCGAGATCTCCATCGGCCCCGATGGCCAGGGCGTCACGAGCTACGTGTTCGACGACGTGGGGACGGTGGAGATGGCCTGCCACCTCCCCGGCCACTACGACTTCGGCATGCGCGGCGAGATCGAGGTCGTTTCCCCCGACTAGAGGGTGGCGACGATGCTGGCCATCAACTGGCCGGCTTCTGTGGGGTTGAGGCCGACCTGCACGCCGGCGCCGCGCAGGGCGTCGATCTTTCCCTGAGCAGTGCCTTTGCCGCCCGACACGATGGCGCCGGCGTGGCCCATCTTGCGCCCAGGCGGAGCAGTCACGCCGGCCACATAGGCGCTCATCGGCTTCGACACGCTGGCGCGGATGAACTCGGCGGCCTCCTCCTCGGCCGAGCCACCGATCTCACCGATCATCATGATGGCGTGGGTCTCAGGATCGGCCTCGAAGTCACCCAGGCAGTCGACGAAGCTGGTGCCGGGCACCGGGTCGCCACCGATCCCGACGCAGGTCGACACACCGATCCCGGCCTGCTTCAACTCGTACAGCGCCTGGTAGGTGAGCGTGCCCGAGCGGCTGACGATGCCAACGTTGGGACCGTCTGCGGTGGGCTCCTGGGCGATCTCACCGGCCGTGATGCCGATGTTGCACTTGCCGGGGCTGATGACGCCGGGGCAGTTCGGACCCAGCAGGCGGCTGCCTGGATGGCTGCTCTGCAGCGTGGCAAACGTGGTGGCCTCGTCCTGTACCGGGATGCCCTCTGTGATGCAGACGATGAGTCCGATGCCGGCTGCGGCAGCTTCGATGATGGCGGCCGGTGCGGCCCTCGGCGGTACGGCGACGAACGAGGCGTTGGCCCCCGTTGCCTCAACAGCGGCGGCGACATCGTCGAAGACCGGGATGCCCTCCACCTCCTGGCCGCCTTTGCCGGGCGTGACACCGGCGACGACCTTGGTGCCGTAGTCCCGGTTGCGCAGTCCATGGAACCGGCCCTGCCCACCCGTCAGGCCCTGGACCACGACCCTCGTGGTCTCGTTGACGAAGATGGCCACGTCAGTTTCCCCTCGCCATGGCGACGGCGGTCTTGGCCGCTTCCAGCATCGTAGGCTTGGACACCAGCCGGTCGGCGGCGATGTCGGCGTCGAGGATGATCTGGCGTCCCTCCTCGGCATTCGTTCCGTCGAGGCGGATGACGATCGGCGCCCTGATCTCGACGCGGCGCAGCGCCTCGACGATGCCCCTGCCGACTTCCTCGCCGCGGGTGATGCCGCCGAAGATGTTGATGAAGATCGAGCGCACGTTCTCGTCGGTGTTGATCACCTCGAGAGCTGCCGCCATCACGTCGGCATTGGCGCCACCGCCGATGTCGAGGAAGTTGGCGGCATCGCCACCCACCTGGTTCACGACGTCGAGCGTGCTCATCGCCAGGCCAGCACCATTGGCGATGATGCCCACCGACCCGTCGAGGCCGATGTACTGCAGACCCTTCTCCTTCGCCAGCCGTTCGCGGTCGTCGAGCACTTCCGTACCGGCGAACCGCTCCCACTCGGGATGGCGGAAGGCGGCATTGCCGTCGAGCGTGACCTTGGCGTCGAGGGCGTGCACCTCGCCGGTCGGCTTCAGGATCAGCGGGTTGATCTCGGCGAGGTCGCAGTCGCCCTCTGTGTAGCAGCGGTACAGCTTGGTGAGGATTCCGACCACGCCTGCCCTCGCCCGCTCTGGTATCTCGGCCGCCGCGACGGCGACGGCCAGCTCGTGGGCGGGGAGCCCGGCGACGGGATCGACGTGCAGTCGCACGATGGCATCCGGATCGGTGGCCGCCACCTCCTCGATGTCGATACCGCCCTTGGCCGAGAGCATCAGCAGGTGCGCCTTGGCGGCACGGTCGAGCGTGAAACTGGCGTAGTACTCCTCGTCGATGTCGGACGCCTGCTCGATCCACACCCGCTCCACGGTGTGACCTTTGATGTCCATGCCGAGGATGTTGCCGGCGTGATTGCGCACCTCGTCGGCGTCGCCGGCCAGCTTGATGCCGCCGGCCTTGCCGCGTCCGCCGACCTGCACCTGGGCCTTGACGACCACGGGGTAGCCGGCACCGTCGGCAGCCGACACCGCCTCGTCGACCGTCGTGGCCACGTCGCCGGGGCTCACCGGTATGTCGTACTGGGCGAAGTACTGCTTGCCCTGATACTCGAACAGGTCCATCTGTCAGTCCTCTCTCGCATCGAGCTGCTGCTCGAGCCAATGGCTGATCTCACGGAGCGACGAACCCGGTCCGAACACGCCGGCCACCCCCTGTTCACCGAGCGCCCTCGCATCGGCTTCTGGGATCACCCCACCACCGAACACCAGAATGTCGTCCAGCTCCCGGGACCGGAGCTCCTCGATGACGCGGGGGAACAGCGTCAGATGGGCGCCCGACAGCAGCGACAACCCGATGGCGTCCACGTCCTCGACGAGCGCCGTCTCGGCGATCTGCTCCGGCGTCTGGTGCAACCCGGTGTAGATCACCTCGAACCCGTGGTCCCGAAGCGCCCTCGTGATCGTCTTGGCACCACGGTCGTGCCCGTCCAGTCCCGGCTTGGCGACCACCACTCGATACGGGCGCTTCACGAATCGGTCACCATACATTATGCGGCCGCCGAAGCGCCTGGAGGCGCCGGCGTACCGAACCGGGTCTTCACCACCGAACGACGCGACCC
>JACDHN010000373.1 GCA_013821025.1 Acidimicrobiia bacterium
GATGCCGCCCATGTCGTACACCTGCTCGAAGTCGCGCTCGACCATGAGTGCCGCCGCCCTGGCGCTGCGATTGCCGGTGCGGCAGTACAAGACGTAGCTCGAGCTCGGATCGAGGTCCTCCAGTTGCGCCTCGAAGTCGCCGGACTCGAGGCTCGCCAGCATGGCGCCCTCGATGTGTCCTTCCTCGAACTCAGCCGGTGTCCTGACGTCGATGAGCACGGCACCTTCGGCAACGAGCGCTTCACCTCGCGCAGGATCGATCAGCTCGGCCGTCGTCGAACCCTCGTCCTGCGTCGTGTCGTCGGGAGCGGCATCGTCGGATCCGCCGCACCCTGCAAAGGCGACAACGAGCAACGCCACGGCAGCGCTTGCGCGGGCGAGGAAATGTTGGCGAGGTCTCTCGTGCACGCCACACGCTACCCCGAGGCATCGCCGGCGTCAGGGCGGTCAGCGCGCCGTGACCCCGGTGACCCTGGCCAGGAACTGGCGTGTCCGCTCCTGTTGCGGACGATCGAACAGTTCGCTCGGGCGGCCCGACTCAAGCAGCACGCCGTCGTGCAGGAAGCACACCCGGTCGGCGATCTCGCGTGCGAACGCCATCTCATGGGTGGCGATCAGCATCGTCATGCCCTCGCGCTTGAGCTCACGCACCACGTCGAGCACCTCACCCACGAGCTCGGGGTCCAGGCTCGACGTGATCTCGTCGAGCAGCATCACCTCGGGCCGCATCGCCAGCGCCCGCACGATGGCGACCCGCTGCTGCTGTCCGCCAGACAGCTGGTCGGGATAGGCGTCCGCCTTGTCGCGGAGGCCGAACCGGGTGAGCAGTACAGTCGCTGACGCGGCGGACTCAGCCTTGCCTCGTCCCAGCACCTTGCGAGGCGCCATCGTGACGTTGTCGAGCACGGAACGATGGGGAAACAGGTTGAACTGCTGGAACACGATGCCGATGCGCTGGCGGATCGGATCGGGGTCGAGCCCAGGCATGGCGATGTCGTTGCCATCGAGGAAGATCTCACCGTCGTCGATCGGCTCCAGCAAGTTGATGCAGCGCAGCACGGTGCTCTTGCCGGAGCCGGACGCGCCGATCAGACAGACGACCTCTCCGTCATCGACCACGAGGTCGAACTCGTCGAGCACCACTCGCTCGCCGAACGCCTTCGTGACATGGCGCAGTTCCACCTTCGGCAGGGCGACCTCACGCACGCCGTTGCCGTTCATGCGACGGCGGTGGCCCCCGTGCGGCGCCGCTGCCGATGGAGCAGGTAGTCGGCCAGGCGCGTGAGCGGGATCGTGACGGCGAGGAAGATCATCGCCGCAGCCACGTAGGGCGTGAAGTTGGCGTTGAGGCTCTTGTCGACATCGGCCTGGCGCAGCAGCTCGATCGGGCCGATGAGACTGACGAGCGCCACGTCCTTCTGCAGGCTGATCATGTCGTTCATCAGCGCCGGGACGACTCGGCGCACGGCCTGGGGTAGCACCACCGATGTCATCGTCTGGCGGCTCGACATGCCGAGCGAGCGGGCCGCCGCCCGCTGTCCCTCGTGGACCGACTCGATGCCGGCGCGGAACACCTCGGCCACGTACGCCGAGTATGCCAGCACGAGCGCCATGGATCCCCACAGCAGCGGGCTGTTCCACGGGCGTTCGAGCCCGAGGCCTGGGATGCCGAACCCGATCAGGTAGATGGTGAGGATCACCGGCACTCCCCGGAACACGTCGGTGTAGAGCGCGGCCAACAACCGCAGGGGGAACAGAGCCGGGCTGCGCACGTTGCGCGCCAGAGCGATCAGCATCGCCAACGCCAGGATGCACGGCGCCGACCAGGCGAAGATCTTGACATCGAGCCAAAACGCCCGCAGCAGTCCCGGGAACACGTCGGCGAACACGTCGCCGGCGAAGAACGAAGCTTCGACCCGCTTCCAGCCCGGTGCCTTCGGCACGAGCACGACCACGGCAACCCCGACCACGGCCGTCGACACGACAGCCACGATGACGGCGCGACGGCGCTGCTCGTGCTCGTAGCGCTGACGACGGGTCGGACCGGGGATGGTCAGCTCCTCGGCGCAGCCACTCAGTCAGCCCGCTTCGATCACGGGAGCATCGGCGAAGCCGGTCATCCACTCCTCTGTGATGGCGTCGAGCTCACCCGACGACTGCAGCGCCTCGAGGGCCAGGTCGATGCATTCGACCAGCTCGTTGTCCTGCTCCAGCACCATGCCGAACTCGTCGGACGTGCCGCCCGCCTCTGCAGGGAACTGCCCGATGATCGTCGAGCCCTCGATCTCCACGGCGGTCACGAAGAACGCCGTCGGTAGGTCGAGCACGAGAGCGTCGACCTGGTTCGCCTCGAGGGCCGCCTTCGCAGCGGCGTTGTCGTTGTAGACGAACGGCTCCTGGTCGGGTTGGATCACGTCCTGGATGAAGCCAAGGCTCGTGGTTCCCGACTGGGCCCCGAACTTGAGACCCTGCAGCTCCGACACGGTCGTGGCGCCAACGGCAGGGGAGTCGTCGAAGCCAACGACGGCCTGATTGCTGGTGTAGTACGGCGCCGAGAATGTGATGTTCTCTGCCCGCCTCGGCGTGATGGAGAACTGTTGCAAGTTGACGTCGAAGTCTTTCGCCCCTGGTTGAATCGCCTGGTCGAACGTGGTGCGCACCCACTCCACGTCATCCTCGGCGAACCCCAGCTGCTCTGCGACTGCGTAGGCCACCGCCGACTCGAAGCCCTCACCAGTCGTTGGGTCGTCGTCGATCACGTATGGCGGGAACGCCGGGTTGCCGGTGGCCACTACGAAGGTCCCGTCCTGCAGCGTTTTGCCCTCCGCACAGGCGGCGGCGTCCGCAGGTGACGCCGAATCCGGTGGTGCCGAATCGGGTGGTGTCGAATCGGGTGATGTGGAATCAGGTGGCGTGGAATCGGGCGCCGTGGAATCGGGTGCTGTCGAATCGGGGGTCGTGGCAGCGGGTGGCGTGGCG
>JACDHN010000107.1 GCA_013821025.1 Acidimicrobiia bacterium
TGAACAGCCCCCTGCCGCCCAGATCATGCTCAAGCGCGTGGACGACCCGCATCGTTTCGGCATCGCCACGCTCGACGGCGACGGTCACGTCGTGCACCTCGTCGAGAAGCCTGACGACCCGCCGTCAAACCTTGCTCTGGTCGGCGTCTACCTGTTCGACAAGACCATCCACGAGGCTGTTCGAGCCATCAGTCCGTCAGCTCGTGGTGAGCTGGAGATCACCGATGCGATCCAGTGGCTGATCGATGAGGGTCACCGCGTCCGCACCGAGCTCCTCACCGGATGGTGGATCGACACGGGCAAGCTGACCCCACTGCTCGAGGCCAACCGCCTGCTGCTCGGTCGGCTCGACACCCGCATCGACGGTGACGTCGACGCCGACTCCGTGATCGACGGACGTGTCGTCGTGGGCGAGGGGTCCCAGATCGTGGCGTCCACCATTCGCGGCCCGGTTGCCATCGGCCGCGAGACACGGATCGCCAACAGCTTCGTCGGCCCGTACAGCGCCATCGGCGATCATTGTGAGGTGGAGCACAGCGAGATCGAGCACTCTGTGGTCATGGACCACAGCCGGATCGTCGACATCCCCCGCCTGGAGGACAGCCTGATCGGGCAGGAGACGGTAATCTCCCGTACGCGCAAACGTCCCCGGTCGCTGAGGCTGATGGTCGGAGACCACTGCCAGATCGACGTGGAGTGATGGAGCACGAGCAGTGCCGACGGTAACCGAGCGCCAGGACATGGCCGGGGTGTACGTCGTCGAACCCGAGATCCACGGTGACCAGCGTGGACTGTTCATCGAGACGTACCGGCGGGAGTGGATCCCCGGCGCCCGCGAGATGATCCAGTCCAACCGCGCCAACCGTCAGGCGGGCGCGCTCGTCGGCCTGCACTACCACCTGCATCAGAGCGACTACTGGTACGTCCCGTTCGGCCGGGCGACGGCAGTGCTCCACGATCTGCGCGAAGGTGGACCGACCGACGGCGCCACGCTGTCGATCGAGCTGAACGGTGACGACCACAGGGGCCTGTACATCCCGCCCGGCGTGGCCCACGGCTTCGCTGCTGCCACCGACATGGTGATCACGTACCTCGTGGACGGCTACTACAACCCGGCCGATGAGCTGGGCGTGGCGTGGGACGATCCCGACATCGCCGCTGATTGGGGCGTTGACGATCCGGTGCTCTCCGACCGTGACCGCGCCAACCCCCGCCGCGCCGACCTTCCCGCCAACCGCCGCCCCTATTGGCCGATGCGTACATGACCAAGATTTTGGTGACCGGGGCGGCAGGTTTCATCGGCACGAACTTCGTGCGGTACTGGCTGGATCATCACCCCGACGACGCGCTCGTGGCGCTCGACGCACTCACGTATGCGGGCGTGCGCGAGAACGTGGCTGGGCTCGACGGCGTGACGTTCGTCCACGCCGACATCGGCGACACATCCACCGTGATGTCCGTGTTGGAGGCGGAGCAGGTCGACGTGATCGTGAACTTCGCTGCCGAGTCGCACAACAGCCTGGCGCTGCTCGATCCTGCCCGCTTCTTCCGCACCAACGTGCTCGGCACGCAGGGTCTGTGCGAGGCCGCCCGGCAGGTAGGGGTTGAGCGTTTCCACCACGTCTCCACATGCGAGGTGTACGGCGACCTCGACCTCGACGCCACCGAATGGTTCACCGAGGAGGCGCCCTACCGTCCCCGCACGCCCTACAACGCCTCGAAGGCCGGAGGCGACCACGTCGTGCGGTCGTACCACGAGACTTGGGGCCTCCCCGTCACGATCACGAACTGCGCCAACAACTACGGACCGTTCCAGTTCCCTGAGAAGGTGATCCCGTACTTCACGACGCTCGCCCTCGATGACCAGCCGCTACCGCTCTACGCGTCCACCGCCAACCGGCGCGAATGGATCCATGCCGTCGATCACTGCCGGGCCATCGACGTGATCCTCCAACGTGGACGGGTGGCGGAGACGTACCACGTCGGGACGGGAGTCGAGCGCAGCATCCTCGAGATCGCCGACACGGTGCTCGGCCACCTCGGCAAACCAGAGGGGCTGAAGACGATCGTGCCCGACCGGCCAGGCCACGACCGGCGTTACGTGCTCGACTGCACGAAGATCACAAAGGAACTGGGGTGGCTGCCGGAGATCGACTTCGATGACGGCATTGCCGAGACCATCGACTGGTACGCTGCCCGCCGCGAGTGGTGGGAGCCGCTGCGTGACCGGGCTCCTGTGGCCGAGGGCACCGCCTGGTCCAGATGAGGCTGCTGGTCACGGGTGCCGCCGGCCAGCTCGGCAGCGACGTCGTCGCCACCGCAGAAGGCGCCGGTGACGACGTGTTGGCCGCCGATCGGTCCGTCGTCGACATCACCGATGGCGACGCCGTGGCTGAACTGCTGGCGACCTGGCGTCCGGACACCGTCGTCAACTGCGCGGCGTGGACAGCCGTCGACGCCTGTGAAGGCGATCCCGGCCGGGCGCACGCGGTCAACTCGCAAGCGGTGCGATGGCTGGCAGAGGCATGCGATCGCGTCGGAGCGCATCTGGTGCAGGTCAGCACGGAGTACGTGTTCGACGGGACGTCATCGCGCCCCTACCGGGAGGATGACGAGACCGGGCCGCTCTCGGTGTACGGCTCTTCGAAACTGGGCGGCGAGCGCCAGGCGCTGGCGCTCGGCCCATCAGCGGCTGTTGTACGCACCTCGTGGGTGTGTGGGCAGCACGGCTCCAACATGGTCCGCACCGTGCTGCGACTGCTCCATGAGCAGCGACCGCTGGCGTTCGTGGACGATCAGCGAGGCTGCCCAACGTTCACGACCGACCTGGCGCCTGTGCTGCTGCGCATCGCCCAGGAGCGTCGACACGGTTTGCATCACGCGACGAACGAGGGCGCCGTGTCGTGGTTCGAGTTCGTGCGGGACATCGTCGCCGCCGCCGGCGGTGATCCCTCGTCCGTCACTCCTATCTCCACGGCTCAGCTCGATCCGCCGCGCCCTGCGCGGCGTCCAGCGCTCGGCGTGCTCGACAACGCCGTGCTGCGTGCCGCCGGCTGGCCCCCGCCGCGCGACTTCCGCGAGCCGCTCGGCGAGCTGGTCCGGGCGCTCGCCACCTGACCGGCCGTGCGTTCTTCTTTGCAATCTGAGGTCATCCTGACCGCAGATCTTCGTGAGAATCAGGTGGGCGTGCCATCCGCCGGCATGTCGGTGATCGGGCCGAGGAACGGCAGCAACGCCTCGACGCCGAACAGCTCGATGTCATCGCGGCGAATCGTGCGCCAGTGATCGATGATCATGTGAAACAAGAGCGTCACGCCGAGCTGGTCGCGGCGGACCTCGCGGCGGGCGCCGTTCGGTGAGTAGCCGAGCGACCGGGTGACGCCCAGCGAGGCTGCGTTGTCCTCGTACGCCCCGGTGGTAGCCACGAGCGCGCCGAGCCCCTCGAACCCGAGATGCAGGCTCGCTGCCCGCACCTCCTTGCCGAGGCCCTGACCTTGGTGGGCGCGGCCGAGCCACGAACCGGTCTCGAACGTTCGTACCACCGCGAAGTGTTCGCCGCTCACCGAGCAGGCGCCGACCACATCGCCGTCCACGAGTACGGCCAGCGGCAGGTCCCAGTGGTCCGGCGTCAACTCGGCACGCGTGCGCCAGTAGTAGCGGAGTGTGTTCTGCTCCAGCTCCGGGGAAGCGACGTCCGTCCACGGCAGGGCGAACGGCATCCATGACGGGTCGTGGATCCCGTGCGCCGCCAACTCGGCCAACCGGACCGCCAACTCGTCGTCCACGTACCGCAACGTGATCCTGGGCGTGCGAACCTCCAGATCGAACGGAGGCCAATACGGATGGGTCATGGTCAATTGTCGCCGCTGCACCTTGTCCGGTCGATCCGGTTTTGTTCTAGCGTCGCCCGCCGTGGGGTTCACCCGAGCCGAGCTGGAGACCTTCCGGGACGCCGTGGTGACCGACCTCGTCGAGCCAGGGCTGAAGCTGCTGTTCGTGGGCATCAACCCAGGGTTGTGGACGGCGGCCACGAACACCCACTTCGCGCATCCGGGGAACCGCTTCTACCCGGCCCTGCTGCGGGCCGGGATCATCGACCGCCCGATCGACCGGGGCGCCGGGATGACCGACGACGATCGTCGCCACCTCGTGGAGAGGGGGATCGGCATCACGAACCTCGTGGCGAGGGCCACGCCGAGGGCGTCAGAGCTGTCCGCCGCCGAACTGCGAGCGGGCGGCGAGCGACTCGAACGCTTCGTGGCCGGGCACCGGCCCCGGGTCGTGGCCGTCGCCGGGATCACCGCCTACCGCAGCGCTTTCCGGTGTCCCAAGGCCGTGATCGGCCGGCAACCCGACGACGTCGCCGGCGCCGAGCTCTGGGTCGTGCCGAACCCCAGCGGCCTCAACGCCCATGAGACCACCGACTCCCTCGCCCACGCCTACCGCGCCCCTGCCGAAGCGGCCGGCTTGATCTAGCCGTTGGTCGCTACCTTGCGCCCGATGAAGGACGTGGACATGGCGTCGGTGTTGCGGTCGCGCCCGGCATCATGGAGCACGCATGACCGCCGACGACCGTCGATCGCAGCCGCTGCGGGTCGCCTACACGCTGGAGCAGTGCTGGCACCCCGTGCCCGGCGGCACGGCCACCGCCGCCCTGGCGGTGGCCGGCGAACTGCTCGACGATCCTTCGATCGAACTTGTGCCAGTGGCCGGTCGGCACGCCCGGCTGCCGCGGCCCGAGTACCGGCCGACATTCGCGGTCCGGGCGTTGCCGGTGGCCAGGCCGCTGCTCTACGAGCTCTGGCTGCGCGCCCGATGGCCCAAGGTGGAGGGTGCTACCGGCCCCGTTGACGTGGCACACGCCACAGGACTCGTGCCGTGCGCCAGCCTGGCGCCGATGGTCGTCACGGTTCACGACCTGGCGTTCCTGCACAGTCCGCAACACTTCTCGCGCCACGGCGCGCGCCTGATGCGCCGCAGCCTCGACGTGATCCGACGTAGAGCCCGCTTCGTGCTGTGCTCCAGTGAGGCGACGATGTCGGACTGCGAGACGGCCGGGATCGACGTCGACCGCCTGCGCCACGTGCCACTCGGCATCGATGTGCGCCCGGTGCCGGGCGACGCCGCCGATCGGCTTGCGAGATACGACCTGCCCGAACGGTTCGCCCTGTTCGTCGGGACACTCGAGCCGCGCAAGAACCTGATCCGTCTCGCCGAGGCCATCGCCCGGCGCGGCGATCTCCCCCTGATCGTTGCTGGCGCTCAGGGCTGGGGCAAGGCGACACCGCCGGCCGCCGCCCACGTGCGCTTCATCGGCTTCGTACCGGCCGCCGATCTGCCATCGCTGTACGCAGCCGCCACGGTCTTCGTCTACCCGAGTGAGCGCGAGGGGTTCGGGCTGCCCGTCCTCGAGGCCATGGCTCAGGGCACTCCAGTCGTGACGAGTGCCACCACGTCCACTGAGGAGGTGGCCGGAGGTGCCGCCGTGCTCGTCGATCCGTTCTGCGTGGACTCGATCGCCGCCGGCATCGGCGAGGCGGTCGAGAACGCCGGTGAGCTGGCCGGCCGCGGCCGCCGGCGCGCCGAGACCATGACGTGGGCGGCCACCGCTGCCGCCACGAAGGCCGTGTACCTCGAGGCGGCGGGTGAGTCGTCCTGATGGCCGTGGCGGCGATGAACCTGCTGTGGTGCCGGCCTGGTGCCGTTGGCGGCAGCGAGGAATACCTCGTACGCCAGTTGCTCGGCCTCGTGGAGCTCGGTCTCGAGCGAACCAGGCGCCCGGTCGTCTACTGCCTCGACTCGTTCGCCGAGACCCATCCCGACGTGGCCGCCGAGTTCGAGCTGGTCAGGCCAACGCTGCCAGGCGACCAGCGACCGTTGCGGGTGGCGGCGGAGCACACCTGGCTGGCGGCGCGCGCGCGCCGGCACAGCCTCGTCCACCATGGTGGCGGCACGGCGCCTGCCGTCGGCCATCGGCCGATCGTGCTGACCGTCCACGATCTGCAGTACCGCGCCCTGCCGCAGAACTTCACCGCCGCCAAGCGGGCGTACCTGTCCCAGGCGGTACCGCGGTCGGTCGGGCGCGCCGCCGTGATCACCACGCCCAGCCGATTCGTGGCCGACACCGTGATCGACGCGTTCGACGCCGATCCGGCGGCGCTCGTGGTCGTTCCCCATGGCATCCCGTCGTCGCTCGGCCGGACGGCATCCAGTGCCGGCGACCTGCGCCGCCGATTCGGGCTCGGGGAGGGTCGCGTCGTCGTGTACCCGGCGATCACCCACCCCCACAAGAACCACCGGTTCCTGATCGAGCTGTTAGCCAAATGTTGGACCGATCCTGAGCTGCGGCTGGTGCTGCTGGGTGGTGCAGGCAGTGCCGATGCCGCCGTGCGCCGAGCGATCGACGCGGCGGACGTGGCCGATCGCGTGATCCGCCCTGGCCGGGTCAGCGAGGCCGACCGGGACGGGCTCGTGCGACTGGCGGATGCGCTCGTCTTCCCCTCGACCTACGAGGGCTTCGGGGCGCCGGTGGCCGAGGCGATGGCGCTCGGCACACCCGTGATCACCAGCAACGAAGCGGCGCTCCCCGAGGTGGTGGGCAACGCCGGCCTCGTGCTGCCGCTGCGTCTCGACGACTGGGCCGGGGCGCTCGACGACGTTGGCCGCCGGCGGTCGTCGCTGGTTTCGGCAGGACGGGCGCAGCTCGCACACTTCACGCTGCGACGCTCGGCAGGCGCCCTGTTGCGGGCCTACGACCTGGCGCTCGAGCGATCAGCATGACGGTGAGATCACGATGACGTCGAGGGATGCCGACGCGCATCCGGGCGCTGCGTCGCGCGTGATCGTCGTGCTGTGTCCTCATTTCCGGCCGGACTCGGCACCGACCGGCAATGTCATGTCGCGGCTGGTGGACGAGCTGGCGCGCCGGGGCCATCAGGTGCACGTGGTCACGGCCCTGCCGTGGTACAGGAGTCACGCCATCGAGCCAGGTTGGAGAGGCCGCCTCGTGCGATGCCAGACAACGGCATGGGGATCGATCACCAGGATCTACCCGTTCCCTGGCTCCGATCGCAGGAGCCTGATGCGCCGAGCCGCCGGGTTCTGCGCCTTCTCCGCACTGGCCGCCCTCGTCGGGCTGCGGGCTGGCGGCTGGTTCCGCCGAGTCGACGCCGTGATCGCCATGTCGCCGCCGCTGACGATGGGGCTCACAGGGCGCATCGTCGCCTGGTCGCACCGGGCGCCGGAGATCCTCAACATCCAGGACGTGTTCCCCGACGCCGCAGTCGAGACGGGAACCATCACGAACCGCCGCGTGATCCGCCTCGCCCGCTGGCTGGAGGCGCTCAGCTATCGGCGGGCCGACGCCGTCACGGTGCTCTCGGCGGACTTGGCCCACAACGTCTGCGCCAAGCTGGGCGACGCCCATCAGGCCAAGGTGCACACCATCCCCAACTTCGTCGACACCGGCGTCATCGTTCCGCGCGATCGCCAGACGGCGTTGCGGCGCGAACTGGGGATTGGCGACGAGCCGGTGGTGCTGTACGCCGGCAACATCGGGTTCTCGCAGTCGCTGGCCCTGCTGCTCGGCGCCGCCGGGTCGCGGCCGGATGTCACGTTCCTCATCAACGGCGGAGGGTCGGGCCGTACCGACATCGAGCAGATGGCGGCCGGGCTGGACAACGTCCGCTTCGGTTCGTACGTGCCCGAGGACCGCCTGAGCGAGCTGCTGGCCACGGGCGACATCCACGTGGTTCCGCTGCGCGCCGGCTTGGCCAGGGTCAGCATGCCCTCGAAGACGTACTCGATCCTGGCCGCCGGTCGCCCGGTGCTGGCGTCGATCGACCCCGGGACCGAGGTCCCCAAGATCCTGGCCGCATCGGGGGCCGGCGTGGCCGTCGAGCCCGACGATCAGCAGGCGTTCGACAGGGCGCTCGATGCGCTGCTGGCCGACCCGAAGAGCACTGCGGCAATGGGTCGGGCCGGTCGTCATTGGG
>JACDHN010000108.1 GCA_013821025.1 Acidimicrobiia bacterium
GAGCGACCTCGACACGATCGTCGGTGATGGCGTGCTGGCGTGCTCGCCAACGGCGAGCGCCCTGGCACTCGACGAGATCCCCGACGAGGGCCTCTTCTTCCGCACCATCCCCAGTGACTCGCTGCAGGCAGTGGCAATCGCCGAGCTGGCCGAAGGAACGGGCGCCCAGAATGCCTCGATCGTGTACGTCGACGATGCCTACGGTCGCGGCCTGGCCCAGGCGGTGACCGAAGCGCTGCAGGCGCGAAGCATCGCTGTCAGCCAAATGGGCGTCGCCTCCGTCGAGCGCAACCTCACGGCCGAGGCGCTGTCGTTGCTCGCTGGGAAGGGCGACGTGGCCATCATCCTCGGCGATGACGTCAGGGGGCCCCGGCTGCTGACAGCGATGGGCGACGCCATCCGCGACGATCCAGCGCTGCCTGTGCCCGACGTGATCGTGAACGACGCCATGCGCCAACCCGATTCCCCAGAGGTGATGAGGGACCTGCCGGGTGTTCTGCGCACGTCGTTGCAGGGTGTCTCGCCGATGGCGACCCCGACGCTGGACGACCAGCCAGGTGGGCTGTTCGGCACGAATGCCTTCGACTGCGTGACGACGATCGCCCTTGCCGCCGAGCAGGCCCAGTCCGATCGGCCGCTCGCCATCGCCGCCGAGATGCAGGGCGTGAGCAGCGGCGGTTCGGTGTGCCGCAGCTACGACACGTGCCGGGACCTGATCGCCGCCGGGCGCAACATCGACTACGAGGGGCCGGGTGGTGTGCTCGAGCTTGATGAGACCGGCGATTCTTCACGGGCCCGTTTCGACGTCTTCGGCTTCGACAGCAACGGAATCGACGAGTCGCTGCAGCAACGAATCTTCAGCAGCGACTGATCGAGCGATCAGGCGATGGCATCGAGGATGACGTCGGGCTCACCGATGTATCCGACGTAGAAGTCCTCGAACTCGCCGTACAGCGCGGATGCCCTGTCGAATCGCATCGTGTAGACAACGTCCTTGATCACCTCGGGGCTGACGCCGAACAGCGTGACGCCCCACTCATGGCTGTCGAGCCCCGTTGACCCGGTGACGAGCTGCGTGACCTGGCCGGCAAACGTGCGACCGCTGCGTCCGTGCTCGCGCATCATCTCGTCGCGAGCTTCGTACGGCGTGGCGTACCAGTTGGCGTGGGCGCTGCGGGCCTTGCTCATCGGGTAGAAGCAGAACACCGGCTTGCCTTCTGGCGGCAGCTGCGGGTACAGGCGCGGCTGCGTCATGTGTTCTGGCATGCCCTTGGCGTACTCCGAGATCTCCGTGAGGCTGACATAGCTCGACACGATGCCAAGCCCGGCATTGCGCAGCCGGGACTGCAGGTGGCGCAACACCGTCCAGTCGGGGTGCAGCGCCAGGACCGCGAGATCGGCCTTGTGCCCCAAGAGCGCCGCCGTCACCACCTGTGCGTCACTCTCGACGGCGTGCTTGATGGCGGCCAGCACCGCCTCTCGGTCGAGCATTGGGGTGGGCCTGGCGAAGAGGTGGACGACGCCGAGTCCGGTCTCGATTCGCATACCGACAGGCTACGCCTGCGACGTGCGACGCCACACCGGACAACTTCGTATGGGCCGACGGACTGCTACGGAGCTGCGACGCAGAACTCGTTGCCTTCGGGATCCTTCAACGTCGCCCAGTAGACGCCGTACTCCTCTTTCGGCGCTCGGACGACCACGGCGCCGAGCCCGACGAGGCGTCCCACCTCGTCCTCGACGTCCGCACGGTCCTGTGCATGCAGATCGACATGCATGCGATTCTTCGCCGACTTCGGTTCCGGCACCTTGGCGAAGAACCAGGCTTCGGCGCCCTCCGTACTGCTCCGCCCGATCGAGGCGAAGAACCCACTGGGCTCAGGATCGAGCGGTCGGCCGAGCGCAGCCGACCAGAAGCGGGCAACGGCGAGCGTGTCATCGCAGTCGATGACAACGTTCGACAGCTTGATCGTCATGAGGATGTCTCCTTGGTGTGAGCGGGATGGATCGGCCACTGGATCTCGGTGCGGAACGTGTGGACATCGTTCGTGTCGCCGTACGAGACGACGTAGACCTCTCGGATCGGCAGCGCCGCAGGTTCGGCGTGCTCGGCAACCCACGCACCCAGCTGGCGGTATGTGTCGCCGATCGCCTCGTACGAACCGACATGGACGAGCACCGCGACATGCGCTGCAGGCACCTCGCTCATCACGACTGAACCGGCTACCGGGCGCAGTGCGACCGGTCTCGAAATCGGCAGATACGCCTCGACCTCTTCGATGTTCTCGTCGGCGATCTCCGGTGGGTAGAGAGCGCCGGTCGGCCCGCTCTGAGCGACGCCGAAGCGGGTCGCCATCGCACCCAACTGGGCATAGGCGTCACCGAGGAACTCGGCGAAGTCGGCCTCGGCCACTCGCCCGCGGATCGCAAGCGTGAGGCTGTGCGGTTCATCTCGGGGATGCACCGGGGTGTGCGAAGCCGGGCGCTCGACGCCTGCTTGCAAATCGGTGACGATGCGCGTCACGTCGGCGAGACGCTCCCTCATCGCCACTCCGTGCGCGGTGAGCACACGCGCTGTGACGGCCGGATCGCGGGCCTGGATCACCTCACGCACCTGGTCGAGTGGGAGGTCGAGCGCTCTGAGCCGCCGAATGACGGCGGCATCGGTCAGCTGCGACGAGTGGTACGACCGGTAGCCCGTCTGTGGGTCGACGCTCGTCGGCACCAAGATGCCGGCCTCGTGATAGGCACGCAGCGTCTTGATCGACAGCAGGCTCGCCCGGGAGAAGGCGCCGATGGCGAGGAGTCCGTCGCTCACGGGTTCCACTCTCCTGCCTCCCCCCAGGGGAGAGTCAAGTCCTTCGCGCGCCAGCGAGCGACCCGCTGAGGATCGGTGAGTCAGCGATGCGCCGGCAGCCGCTCCGGGGCATACACGTTCAACGAGTCACCACGGACGAAACCCGCCACGGTCATCCCGGCGCGGCGAGCTGCGTGCACGGCAAGCGCTGTCGGCGCACTGACCGCGAGCAGTGTGGCGAAACCCGCCGCCCACGCCTTCTGCACCATCTCGATGCTCGCCCGTCCGCTGACGAACAGTCCGAGACCAGCGGCCGGGCCGTCGCCGGAGAGCACGCGGGCGCCGATGATCATGTCGACGGCATTGTGCCGCCCGACGTCCTCACGGGTTGCGAGGATGCGCCCCTCCCTGTCGAACACCGCCGCGGCGTGGACCGACCCGGTGGCAGAGAACAGCTGCTGCGTGGCGTTCACGGCGTCGGAGATGCCGAGCAGCACGTCGATGCCGATCGCCGGCGCCGACGCCGGCTCGAACGGGGTCAGCCGCTCGACCAGCGTGTCGATCTGATCGCTGCCACACCAGCCGCAGCTACTCGAGGTCGTGCCGAGCCGTGGCGTCGGCGTGGGCGCCCGGCCGCCGGTCTCCACCGTGACCACGTTGAACTCGGTATCGAGAGCGGGGCCCGTGGCGCAGTAGCGCACGCCGGTCACGGGCGCTCCGTCGAGCAGGCCCTCGGTGAAGCAGAACCCAGCGGCGAGCTCGTAGTCGTGGCCGGGCGTGCGCATCGTCGTCGACACCGTCACGCCGTCGAGCTGGATCGTCATCGGCTCCTCGACGATCAGCTCGTCGGGGCGGCGCCGCTCGCCGTCGGGACCGAACCTCGTGACGATCAGGCGCTCGGTCCTGGCCATCACTCGAGGCTACCGGTGACGATCTGCCCGTCAAGGGTGAGCGGATTGCGTACGCTCGCCACATGCAAACGAGCGAACACGGCCATATCCTGGCGGCGGAGTTCATCGGGACGTCGGTGCTCGTGATGGGCGGGCCTGGGGCGGCGATCCTGGCCGGTCCCCAGATCGGGCTTCTCGGCATCTCCCTGGCCTTCGGGATCTCCGTGATCGCCATGGCCTACGTCATCGGGCCGGTCAGCGGGTGCCACATCAATCCCGCCGTGACGCTGGCGATGCTCATGACCCGCAAGGTGTCGACGCGCCAGGCCGTGTTCTCGTGGATCGGTCAGGTTCTCGGCGGCGTCTTCGGCGCCGCTGTCATCTACGGAATCGCCAGCGGACGTGACGGGTTCGAGCGGGGTGGCTTCGCATCCAACGGCTGGGACCGCGACTCGTTCTCCGGGTTGGGGTCGACGATGGTGGTCGAGATCGTGTTCACGGCACTGTTCGTCGTGATCGTCCTGGCCACGACATCGCGACGGTTCGCGCCCGGCATGGGCGGCCTCGTGGCCGGCCTCACGCTGACGCTGATCCACCTTGTGACCATCCCCGTCGACAACACGAGCGTCAATCCCGCCCGCAGCCTGGCCACGGCGATCTTCGCCGACACCGATCCCAACGCCCTCGGTCAGCTGTGGGCGTTCATCGTGTTCCCTCTCCTTGGTTCCCTCGTCGGCGTCATCGTGTGGCTGCTGATCGATCAGGACTTCGGACTCGAAGACACGATGCTCGACAACGAACCTTTCCGCGACACGAGAGACGCCGCCGACAACCTCGTCGACTGACAGCAACAATGGGGGGTTCGAAGGGGGGAAGACGCCAGCCTTCCCCCCTTTGAGCTCTAGAAGTCCATGTCGCCGCCGCCGCCCATGCCGGCAGCGGCGTGCTGCTCGGGCTTGTCGACGATGACGGCCTCGGTGGTGAGGAACAGTGCAGCGATCGACGCCGCGTTCTGCAGGGCAGAACGGGTCACCTTGGCGGCGTCGATGACGCCGAGCTTCACCAGATCCTCGTAGTCGCCGGTGGCGGCATTGAGGCCCTCGGACCCGGACAGGTTGCGCACCCGATCGACCACGACGCCTCCCTCGAGGCCGGCGTTCTCGGCGATCTGCTTGAGCGGCGCTTCGAGCGACTTGGCCACCAGGCGAGCGCCCGTGGCCTCGTCACCGTCGAGCTTGTCGGCTGCGGCGCGTACGGCGGGCTGCGAGCGCAGTAGCGCCACCCCACCACCGGCTACGACGCCCTCTTCGATGGCCGCCTTCGTGGTCGACACGGCGTCCTCGATGCGGTGCTTCTTCTCCTTCAGCTCCACCTCGGTTGCTGCGCCGACCTTGAGCACGGCAACGCCGCCGGTCAGCTTGGCCAGCCGCTCCTGCAGCTTCTCGCGGTCGTAGTCGGAGTCGGTGTTCTCGATCTCCGCCTTGATCTGGTTGATGCGGCCCTTGATGTCGTCCTCGGAGCCGGCACCTTCGACGATCGTCGTCTCGTCCTTCGACACGATGACGCGCTTGGCGCTACCGAGCAGGTCGAGCGTCACGTTCTCGAGCTTGAGCCCGACGTCTTCGCTGATGACCTGACCACCGGTGAGGATGGCCATGTCTTGCAGCATCGCCTTGCGGCGTTCGCCGAAGCCTGGCGCCTTGACGGCTGCCGACTTGAACGTGCCCCGGATCTTGTTGACGACGAGTGTGGCCAGGGCCTCACCCTCGAGATCCTCGGCGATGACGACGAGCGGACGGCTCGACTGCATGACCTTTTCCAGCACCGGCACGAAGTCGCGCACTGAAGCGATCTTGGACGACACGAGCAGGATGTACGGCTCGTCGAGCGACGCCTCCATGCGGTCGGTGTCGGTGACGAAGTACGGCGAGATGTAGCCCTTGTCGAAGCGCATGCCCTCGACGAGGTCCATCTCCATGCCGAACGTCTGGCTCTCCTCGACGGTGATGACGCCGTCCTTGCCCACCTTGTCGATGGCGTCGGAGATCATCGCTCCGATCTCCTCGTCGGCGGCCGAGATCGACGCCACCTGCGAGATCTGGTCCTTCGAGTCGACCTCGACCGACAGGTTCTTGATGCTGTCGACAGCGGCCTCCACGGCCGCCTCGATGCCGCGCTTGAGACTCATCGGGTTGGCACCGGCGGCTACGTTGCGCAGGCCCTCGCGGACCATCGCCCACGCCAGCACCGTCGCCGTAGTCGTGCCGTCACCGGCGACGTCGTCGGTCTTCTTGGCGACTTCCTTGACCAGCTCGGCACCGATCTTCTCGTAGGGATCCTCGAGCTCGATCTCCTTGGCGATCGACACGCCGTCGTTGGTGATGGTGGGGGCGCCCCACTTCTTGTCGAGCACGACGTTGCGACCCTTCGGTCCCAGGGTCACCCGGACGGCGTCGGCGAGCTTGTTCATGCCCGCCTCGAGCCCGCGCCGAGCCTCGGTATCGAATGCGATCAACTTGGCCATCTGGGTCCTCCGTTGGACGATTTCGGGCGTTCAGCACTCGGACGAGCCGAGTGCTAGCACTCTACGTCAGCGACTGCTAACGAGCAACCGCGATGCAGGCGAGCTCGTCGCTAGCGCTTCCCTGCTGCTTGGCCTCGCTCGCTGCCGCTCGCTCGACTCCGGCTCGTCGCTGGCGCTTCCCTCACCGGCTGACCTCAAGCGCTCAACATCCCGGGGGCCAAAGCGTCACGAGACTCGAAGAAGCCGTCGCGGCCAACTCTGCGGCGACGCTCAGCCGCCGGCTACCGCTGGGATGATGGAGACTGTTTGGCCGTCGGGGACCTTGGTGTCGAGGCCTTCGAGGTAACGCACGTCGTCGTCGTCGACGAACACGTTGACGAACTTACGCAGGCTGCCGTCGTCGTCCAGGAGTCGGTCGCGCAGGCCCGGGTGAGCGGATTCCAGCGCCGTGATCACGTCTGCCAGCGAACCGGACTCGACGTCGATCGTGGAGGCGCCGCCCGAAAGCGGACGCAGCGTGGTCGGGATTCGCACGGTAACGGCCATGACCGAAACCCTACCGGTGCACTCAGGAATCGCCCAGCACGGGTGGGCAGGACGGTCGTGGCGATGGATAGGTTCGCGTTGTGCGCATCGTCGCCGTCGCCGACAAGTTCCGGGGCACCGCCACCGCCATCGAGGTGACGGCGGCGATCACCGAGGCCTGCCGGACTTTGGGTCACGACGCCACGGCCATTCCACTCGCCGACGGCGGAGAGGGGACGCTCGACGTGCTCGGCGGCGCCAACCAGCACACCACCGTCACCGGCCCGCTCGGCGATCCCATCGAGTGCGCCTGGAGACTCTCCGGCGACACCGCCGTGATCGAGAGCGCCCGCGTCTGCGGTCTCGACATCGTCGGTGGCGCCGAGCACAACGATCCGGTAGCTGCCTCGACGTTCGGCGTCGGCGAGCTGATCGACAACGCCCTGCGGCGCGGCGCCAAGCACATCACGGTCACCGTCGGGGGATCGGCCACCACTGACGGCGGTCTGGGGGCGCTCAGCGCTCTCGGCAGCCCTCACCGGTTTCGCGGCGTCCGCGTGATCGTGGCCTGCGACGTGCGGACCAGGTTCACCGACGCCGCCCGGGTGTTCGGGCCCCAGAAGGGGGCGACGCCGGCCCAGGTGAGCTGGCTGACGGGGCGGCTGGAGCAGCTCGCCGCTCGCTACCGCCAGCACCACGGCGTCGATGTCACCGAACTGATCGGCGCCGGCGCTGCTGGCGGGCTTGCCGGCGGGCTGGCGGCGCTCGGCGCCACGTTGCGGCCAGGATTCGACGTGGTCTCGGACGCGCTCGATCTCCCCGACCTGATCGAACAGGCCGACCTCGTCATCACCGGCGAGGGACGCCTCGACGCCACGAGCTTCGAGGGCAAAGTTGTCGGCGGGGTGTGCGAGCTTGGCGCCGAGCTGAGGGTACCGGTGGCCATCGTGGCCGGCGATATCGACCGGGCCCAGTGCCCAGCGGCACTCGGCCGGGCGATGGTGTCGCTGACGGAGCAGTTCGGACCGCAGCGGGCGATGACGGCGACCATCGAATGCATCGCCGCCGCCATCCCGGGCGTCATCGAGCACGCTCAGCGGCGTCACTCCGCAGCTCGTTCATGACGCGGCCGCCGAAGCGCCTGGAGGCGCCGGCGTGCCGAACCGGGTCCCCACCCCTGAGCGACGGGTCCACTGCGTTCATGACGCGGCCGCCGAAGCGCCGGCTATGAACTGCCGGCG
>JACDHN010000109.1 GCA_013821025.1 Acidimicrobiia bacterium
GCCCAGCATCACCACGGTGGCGTCGGGAAGCACCACCTCGAGCGCCAGCACGTGGACCGACGTAACACCCTCGCTCAGGCAGTGCGGGCCACCCGAGTTGTTGGCCACGTTGCCGCCGAGCGAACACACCTGCTGGCTGCTGGGATCAGGCGCGAAGTTCAGTCCGTGGACGGCAACTGCTCGCGACAGATCGAGGTTCAGCACACCGGGTTCGACCCAGGCGCGCCGGTTGGCGACGTCGACCGACAGGATGCGGTCCATCTTCGACGTGGAGACGACCATCGCTTCGTCGAGCGGTACGGCGCCGCCTGCCAGCCCTGTGCCAGAGCCGCGGGCCGTGACGGCGAGCCGATGGCGCACTGCCACCTCCATGCAACGGCGCACCTCATCGGTGGACCTGGGGAAACACACCACGCCGGCATGTCCCTCCATGGTCGAGGCGTCACGCCGGTACAGCGCCAGCTCGCCGGGACCAGTCCGCACCCGCGGAGCGCCGAGCACTCCCACGAGCTCGGCGACGGCGGCGTCGTTCACCGGCGGGGGCGCGTCACGACGATGCGGCCGCGGTCAACCGGGCGTCCATCCACGAGGATCTCCTCGTCGGGGGCGATGCGGTCGGCGATCGTCGCAGGCTCGTCTCCTTGCCGGGCTACGGCGTCACCGTTCGTCACGCCGTCTTGGCGGGATCGCATGATGTCGACCACGTCGCGCGCCGTGCGCCGCAACGCCACTGCGCCCGACCTCGCCACGTTCCTGGGCGTGAGCTGGGCGGCTGTCTCGCGCATCCTGCGCTTCGCATACCCGGAGCCGGCGGCGCCGGTGACGGCGCCGGTCACGAACCAGGTCAGACGTTTCATCATCGGTTGCTACTCCTGGTCGTCGATCCGGTCATCGGGGGCGGCCTGCCGGCGTCGGATCGTCTCGGCGATCTGGCGCTCCCGACCGTGCTCGCTCGGCCGATACCACTGGCGACCGACGAGCGGGTCAGGGAGATACTGTTGAGGGACCCAACCGCGTTCGTCATCATGAGGGTACTCGTAGCCGGACCCATGACCGAGCGTCTTGGCTCCTTGGTAACTCGCGTCGCGCAGGTGAGCAGGCACTTCGCCGAGCACACCGTCGCGAACTTCGGCCGTCGCTCGCCAGATGGCCTCGGCCGCCCGGTTGCTCTTGGGTGCCGTGGCCAGGTAGATCGCTGCCTGCGACAGGGTTAGCTGCGCCTCCGGGAGCCCCACGTACTCCACGGCGTGGGCGGCAGCGTTCGCCACGACGAGCGCCAGCGGGTCGGCGAGGCCAACGTCCTCGCTGGCCAGGATCACCATCCGTCTGGCGATGAATCGAGCGTCCTCGCCGGCCTCGAGCATCCGCGCAAGCCAGTACACGGTGGCGTCGGCGTCCGAACCCCGCACCGACTTGATGAAGGCGCTGATCACGTCGTAGTGGTCGTCGCGGCCGTAGCGCAGGGCGCTGGTCGACAGCGCCGCCTCCACATGCTCCACCGTCACCTTCTCGTCTCCTGCGATGGCGATCGCCACCTCGATCCCCGTGAGCGCTTGGCGACCGTCGCCACCAACGCGGTCGACGAGTAGCCGGATGGCGTCGTCGTCGGCTTCGGCGCCCTCGAGCGCGAGGCCTCGCTCGACGAGCGTGGTGAGCGCCTCGTTGTCGAGGGGCTCCAGGCGGAACAGCGTCGACCTGCTGCGCAGCGGCGGGTTGACCTCGAAGTACGGGTTCTCCGTGGTGGCGCCGACGAGGATCAACGTTCCGTCCTCGACCGCCGGCAGCAGGGCGTCCTGTTGTGCTTTGGAGAATCGGTGGATCTCGTCGAGGAACAGCATCGTGCCCTGCTGGTGTTCTCCCAGACGCCGCCGGGCCCGCTCGATCACCTCACGCACGTCCTTGACACCGGCCGAAACGGCCGACAGCTGCTCCACCACCCGTGACGTGGAGCCGGCGATGGCCCTGGCCAACGTCGTCTTCCCGGTGCCCGGTGGGCCCCAGAAGATGGCCGAAGACAGTCGGTCCTGCTCGGTCAGCCGGCGCAGCGGGCGTCCAGGTCCGACGAGATGATCCTGACCGACCACGTCGTCGATCGTGCGCGGACGCAGTCGGGCGGCAAGCGGGGCCTGCCGACGCAGCTGCTCCGCTGCCGCCGACGAGAACAGATCACTGCCGTCGCCGCTCACGGTCGACCTCCGAGCACCCGCTCGTAGGCGGCGCGCCGGAAACCCCACACCTGTGCGATCAGCCACTCCGACGTCACCCAACGGCTGTCGACGAACTCCTCACCATCGGGCACGGCGACGACCGTGTCGTCGAGGGGCTGGAAGAAGAACCAGCGCTGCGTCTGACCGACGCGTATGTCACCGCCGCGCTCTACCCACAGGCGGCGCGGCCACTCGTAGGCCACCCACTCGTCGTACTCGCGGTCGAGCCCCACCTGTTCTGGACCGAGCCCGGTCTCCTCGCCGAGCTCCCTCCACGCCCCGTCCGCCGGCTCCTCCCCCGCCAGCAGACCACCCTGTGGAAGCTGCCACTGACCGGGAGCGTCGGCTCGCTCGAATGCAAGGACCGTGCCATCGCCACGCTCGACCACGGCGACGACGCCGGCGCGGAAGTGCTGCCCTGCCATCGGGCGGACCCTACCCGGGGCCGGCGCGCCGCTAGCCGGGAACGATGTCGGGCTGCGCTCGACCCTCACCGCCCGGCACGACGCCGATCATGAGGATCCCACTACGCCCCGACGCGACGAACGGATGACACCGATGAGCAACAGGGACACGCTGGCCAACAGGATCATCGTGGCCAGCACGTTGGCCTGCGGCGGGAACTGCACCCGGAAGCTGCCATTGATGTAAAGGGGGAACGTACTGAGCGACCCGGCGGTGAACAGCGTGATGATGAAGTCGTCGATGGACAAGGCGAACGAGAGCAGTGCGGCGGCGAGGATCCCTGGCAGGATCAACGGGAACGTGACCTTCCAGAACGTGCGCATCGGCGAGGCCCCCAAATCCTGCGCCGCCTGCTCGAGCGTCCAGTCGAACCCCCGCACGCGGGCGCGCACGGTAAGGGCGACGAAGCTGACCTGGAACATGATGTGGGCGATCACCACGGTGGTGAAACCGCGAGTCACGTCCCAGTCGAGGAACAACGTGGCCAGCGACGAGCCGAGAACGATCTCTGGGGTGGTCAGGGGCAATACGAGAAAGAGGTTGAGGCCACTCGATCCCTTGAACGAGTAGCGCGACAAGGCGACCGCGATCATCGAACCGAGCAGCGTCGCAATGGCGGTCGAGATGGCCGCGATCTTGAGGCTTTGCGCGAAGGCATCGGTCAGCGACTCGTTGCTGAAAGGATCGGACCAGTTTTCGAGCGTGAACCGCTGCCAGACGATGTTGTACCGGCCTTTGGGCTCGTTGAACGAGAACCACACGATCCAGGCGATTGGCACGAACAAGTAGAGCAGTCCGATCGCCGCGTACAGGTTGAGCCCCCAGCGGGCCGCCGCGCCCCGCGAGGACGTGGGCGCGCTCATGACAACTCCTCGGTCCCGAGGAGCTTGGTGTAGCTGAGCACGGCGACGACGATGATGATCATGAGCACGAATGACATCGCCGAAGCGAGCGGGGTGTTGTTCTGCACCAGGAACTGGTCCTGGATCGAGTTACCGACCATCGTCGTGTTCGGGTTCCCGAGGTACTCGGCGTTGATGAAGTCTCCCGCCGCCGGGATGAACGTGAGCAGCGTCCCGGCGAACACCCCCGGGACCGACAGGGGCAGCACGATCTTACGGAAGGCGGCACCCGCCGTCGAGTAGAGGTCCTTCGCCGCATCGATCAGCGCCGGGTCGATCTTCTCCAGGCTCACGTAGATCGGCAGGATCATGAACGGCAGGAAGTTGTAGGTGAGACCGCCGATAACGGCCGCCGGGGTATTGATCAGCCGCCCGTTGTCGATGATCCCGGCTGCCTCGAACAGCCCTGTTAGTTGCAGCCCCTCGATCGTGCCGACGATCGGGCCGCTGTCGGCAAGAAGACTCGACCAGGCGATGGTGCGGATCAGATAGGACGTGAAGAACGGCACGACGACGAGCCCGAGCAACACGTTGCGCCAGCGCCCACCGCGGAAGGCGATCACGTACGCCAATGGGTATCCGATGACGACGCACAGCAGAGTGGCGATGCCTGCGTACAGGAAGCCCCGTCCGAACTGGGCGCCGAAGTCGGAGAAGGCGTCGGCATAGTTGCCGAAGTTCCAATCGAACTCAGCCTCGACAGCGAACCGGCTCGGCAGCGTCGACAGCGAGGCGCGCAGCAACGTAAACAGCGGTGCCAGATAGAACAGTGCCAGCCAGAGCATCCCTGGCTTCAGCAGCCCGTACGGTGCCAGGCGGCGGCGGGTGTCGGGACCGCCCGCCACGGCAGCGAAGACGAGCCCGAGCACGACGGCCAGCAGCAACACCGTGGCGAGCACGGCCAGCGAGCCGGTGATCAGCCGCATGCCGATCGCGGCGATCAGCGCGCCGGCCACCAGCAGCGCACCGAGTCCGATCAGGTCGACCCGCCGGGCGGCGGGCGGGCCAGCTTCGACTTCGGTGGCGGCCACGCCCCGACTCAGGCGCCGACGATGTCCGAGAAGGCCACGTCGAACTCTGCCTCGACGTCCTCTGGCAGATTGGCGAAGGCGTGGAGCCGCTTGAGCGTCGCATCGTCGGGGAACAGCAACGTGCTCTCGGCCAGCTCAGGGTCGATCTTGGCGACCTCTTCTCGCACGCCGGCCACCGGCGACACGTACTGCACCCACGCCGTCAGCTGGGCAGCCTGAACCGGGTCGTACACGAAGTTCATCCACTCGGCTGCGGAATCGCGATTCTCGGCTCCCTTCGGCATCACCATGGTGTCCGCCCAACTGATGCCGCCGTCCTCTGGGATGATGAACTTCACGGCCGGGTTGTCCCGTGACAGCTGGACGACATCGCCGGACCATCCGATGCACGCCGCGAAGTTCCCCGTAGAGAGGTCGTCGAGGTAATCGTTGCCGGTGAACGCCCGGATCTGGCCGTCAGCCTTGGCTGCCCCCAGCCTGTCGAAAGCGTCTGCCGCCTGGTCGAAGCTCTCGATGGTGGACGGATCGACTCCCATACCGAGGAGGATCAGGCCCACCGTGTCACGCATCTCGGTGAGCATCCCGATCTTGCCCTTGAACGCAGGGTCGAACAGATCCTCGACGCTCTTCAGTTCCCTTCCAGTGGCGTCAAGGTTGTAGGCGATGCCGGTGATCCCGGTCTGCCACGGCAGCGAGTACTCGCCCGTCGGGTCCCAGGACGGCTTGATCAGATCAGGTCGGAGGTTCTTCGCGTTGGGAACCTGGTCGAGCGGCAGCTTGTCGACCCAGCCGAGGGTGATCAGCCGGCCGGCCAGCCACGAGGTGGGAGCGATGATGTCGGGCTCGATCTTCTTGCCGGCACCGAGCAGCGGCTGGATCAGGGCGAAGTACTCGTTGTTGTCGTTGAAGGCTTCCGTGTACTTCATCTTGAGGCCGGTCGCTTTCTTGAAGCGATCGACAGTACCCCGGGCACCGTCCTCGGTCGGATCGATGTACTCCGGCCAGTTCTCGAAGAACAGCCTTCCGTCGCCGCCTCCGCCGCTGGTCCCTGCCGACGTCCTCCCGCTCGTGCCTGCGGACGTGCCGCTACCCGAGCCGGACGTCGTACCGTCGCCGGCAGCGCCGTCCGTAGCGTCGTCATCGTCGCCGCACGCAGCGAGGATCGCCGGCAGCGCCAGACTGGCCGCGCCGAACACGCCGCTGCGTCGGATGAACTGGCGCCTCGTGAGTCTTGACATGATGAGTCCTTTCGGTTGGTACTCGATGATGACGTCGGCGTCAGAGCGCCGCCTCCACCTGGTCGACGTCAGTGGAGTTGGCGCCCGGGCGGGCCGGCCATCCGGCTAGAAGATATTCCGCCCCCGGATTCCAGCAAACATGGACCGATGAGCCTGGGCGCAGGAACGGGAGGTCATCGTCGGGGTCGACGAGCGTGACCACCTCGGTACCGTCGGCCAGGGCGAGCTGGATCCGGACCGCCGCCCCCTGGAAGATGACGTCGCGGACGGTCCCCTCCAGGCTCCGCCCGTCGCCGCCGTCCGTGGTCGTCACCTGCAGCCGTTCCGGTCGGATCATGATGGAGGCCGGCGCGCCGCGACCAGGAGGGTGGACGCCGGCGGCGCGTACCGTCACGCCGCACTCCAACTCGACGACCGTGTCGTCACCGTCGTGACCGGAGACGGTCCCGGGGAGCAGGTTCGCCGAGCCGATGAACCCGGCTACGAACAATGATGCCGGGCGGTGGTAGATCTCCTCCGGCGTGCCGATCTGCTCGACAACGCCCTCGGACATCACAGCGATGCGGTCGCTCATCGTCAGCGCCTCACCCTGATCATGTGTGACGAACACGAAGGTGATGCCGACCTCACGCTGGATGCGCTTGAGCTCGAGCTGCATCGCCTCGCGCAGCTTCAGGTCGAGGGCAGCTAACGGTTCGTCGAGGAGGAGCGCGCTGGGGTAGTTCACGAGCGCCCTGGCGAGAGCGACGCGCTGCTGCTGGCCGCCCGAGAGCTGCGCAGGCCTGCGATCGATGAACTCGGTGAGACGCACGATGTCGAGCATCTGGCTGACCCGTGACTGGCATTCGCCCTTTGGCATGCGCTTGCTGCGCGGCCCGAACGCCACGTTCTCGGCGACCGTCATGTGCGGGAACAGGGCGTACTGCTGGAAGACGGTGTTGACGTTCCGCTTGTATGGCGGAACCCGGCTCACGTCGGTGCCGTCCAGCAGGATTCGACCCTCTGACGGTTGCTCGAAGCCGGCGATCATCCTGAGCGTCGTCGTCTTCCCGCATCCGGACGGTCCGAGCAGGGCGAAGAACTCACCGCGTCCGATGGCGAAGTCCGCCCTGTCCACGGCGATGAAGTCACCGAACTTCTTGCGCACGCGATCGAGGGTGATGACATCATGGTCTGCGTTGTCGTCCACCGCGCCTGCCTCCCGGTGTGAGTTGCGCAGATGGTAGGCGCGTCAGAAGGCCGGGAGATACTCGGCGTCGATCAGCGACCGAGAGCGTCGAGCCGGGCACGCACGTCCACGAACTCCGGATCGTGCTCGGCCACTCGCTGGAACAGCCGGGCCGCGGCGATGGGATCACCGGCACGGTCATGGAGATCGGCCAGCACGTACCACTGGCGCAGATGGTGATCACGCACCCGACCCCTGACCTTCGTGGCCGGCTCCATGATGGCCATCGCGCCCGGCAGGTCGCCGCGGTCGGCAGCGGCGCCTGCTGCGACGATGCGACCCTCTGCCATCACCTCGTGCGCCGGCGACGCGGCGCGGATCTCCGCCCAGATCTCGTCGACCTTCTTCCAGCGTCTCAATGCCCGGTAGGCGTCGGCCAGGACCGGGCGGTGCTCGACGGAATGCTCCAGCTCATCGGCCACCTCCAGCTCTGCCGCCGCTTCCCGCCACTTCCCGAGCCGGTAGGCCGACAGCCCGGCGATGAGGTGTGCTGTTGAGACGGTTGATAACTCGTCGAGCACCGACCGGCTGATGCGGCGAGCTTCGGCGAAGCGTTCCCGGGCCAGGGCATCGGACGCCTCGCAGAGCAGAACGGTCAGGCGTTCGGCCCGCCGGCCCCCTACGACGTCGGCGATCTGACGCTTCACGGACTCATCGATGGGCGCAGGAGTGCCTCGCGACCGGCGGGGCCGGGCGGGTTCACCCGCCCGCCGGGCGGCGGCCGTCGCCTCGCCACGGACGGAGCCCTCATCGATCCATTGGTCGAGCGTGCGGGCCTCGATCTTGCGCCGCTCGTCCGCGGGATCGCGTTCGGGCCGAGGACCGCGCCGTGCCCGCACCTCGGCGGCCTTGCGCTCGGCGGCGGTCCTCGGCTCTGGCCGGGTCC
>JACDHN010000110.1 GCA_013821025.1 Acidimicrobiia bacterium
ATCCGTGGTGACCGCCAGTCGTACCTGCGCCAGGACCCCGACTGGACACCGACCTACGGTTCGAACGACGAGTTCACCGTCGTCGACCTACTCGAGACAGCGAACGTCGTCGCCGACATTGCCTAGGCTGATCAGTCGTCGCGGGCCAACGCCCGATGAATTCGACCTGAGTGTCGCGGAAATGAGCCGTCTGGCGGTCTAGACAGTGATGCGCGCCGGCGATCAACACTTGTCTCGAACCTCGTTCGACTAGTTCGCCACCGGCGTGGAGACCCACTGCGGCAAGCACTCGTTGCCACCTATGGGCCGGCGACGGCCGCGAGGCCGCGGTCGACGCGCTGAGTTGGGCATGGGAACACTCGGACCAGGTCCGGGCGATGCAGAACCCGGGCGGCTATCTCTACCGGGTCGGTCAGAGTGCCGTCCGCCGGTTCGCGTCTCGTCATCTTCCCGAAACAGCGCTCACCCGTCGAGCGGTAGAACTACCAGACATCCATCCCGAATTGCTGATCGCACTCGGGCGCCTCAGCGATCAACAACGCGCCGTCGTGGTGCTGGTCCACGCCTTTGGCTGGCGGCAGACGGAAGTCGCCGACATCCTCGGTGTCAGCCCATCGACGATCCACGCGCATCTTGACCGCGCACTCGAACGACTTCGTGCCCTCATGGAGGTTTCTGATGCCTGCTGACATCCAGATGCAACTCAAGCGCCTCGGAATCCACTACGAACGACTGGCGCCGCCGATCGAGACCACGGAGATCGCCGCCCGCCGACAGGCGACAGCCGACCGATGCCCGCTCGTCGACGTAGGCACCATCCCGCAATCCGCCGATGGCGTGATGCCACACCGCGCGCGACGGCTGATCACCCTCTCTACGGCAGCAACGATCGCCGACGGCGTCGCCGGATTCGCCTGGATCACCGAACGGCACCAACCACCAACAACCGATGTCGGAACCGCGCAGCAAACCGCTATCCAGCAACGTCATCGGACTGTTCCCATCCGGCGGGATCGGCGACATCGTCGCAGCGAACTACACCAGCCCGCACGACGTCGCACAGGCATACCTCGACGACCGCACCCGACCCGATCAACTGCCCACAGGATACGGAGCGCGGGCAGGCGTTACCGGTGCACTCGGCGAATTAATCGCCGACATCGCCGACGACATCGCCGACGCGGCGATACGGATCGATGCGGCATCACGCCCGAGGCGATGGTCGGATCGATGGTCAGTGGCCGGCTGCCCGCCGTGTTCGGTCGGACTGACATCGACGCGCTCGCCGACCCGGTCGTCGCTGCTTCCGCGTGCGGCCGGATCTGGGACCCACCCCGGACGTATCCGAGGGCCGCACAGATTGCCCTGAATGCCGGCGGGTGTCCCAGAACGCCGGCTGAGCGCCACCTTTCATTGCACGTCACGCGTCTGTTCGTCTTCCCTCGAGACCGTACGGGTCGCCTTGACGGTGCCATCCCAGCTCGTGATTTTGCCCGTGTCGTCCTGCTTTGCCTCCGCTGTGATCGCATACGACCACGACTGCGGGTTGTAGTCGTTGAAGTCAGTCATCACCTTCTTGGGGCTTCTTCGAGGTCGGCTTCATTCTTACCCTTGATCTTGAACGTGATCTCCATAGCCGCGAAGATTAACTAGGAGCACTGCGACCGCTCGTCGAGAACGCTGAGGCTGCCGGCTACGCGCTGCCGGCCGAGGTGGTCGACGCCTGGCGGACGCTCGAGGCGGTTAAGGCGTTGCCGTTGCCGGCACCGCCGTCGACCGATTTCGAGGCGCTTGCCGCCGGTGTCGTCGCCGCGTCGCCGACGGCAAGACACCGGACGTGGTGAAGGCCGGCATGAAACTTCACCGTGCCGGCGACGACCTCCAGGCCCACGCCGCGGCGCAGCGCATCTTCGTCGAGGCGATCGAACAGGCCGGTGTAGCCGCTGTGAATGTCGCCGCCGTCCACGCCGACCGCATCGTCACCGACAATCTCGCACCGGCGATGGGGGACATCTACGAGAAGGCGCGTCGCTGCGGCGAGACGTTGGCCGGACATCCGCTCGACGCGAGGCGGCTGCTCGACGCCGAGCGGCCGATACAGGATGCGTACCGCGAACTCGAGCGGCTCGTCGCCCGACAGAGCCTGATCTGGGAGGCCCGACGATGGGCGAACGCCGTCGGGTTCCGGCGGCCGGAGCATGACGGCGGCGGGACGTTTTTGCATTTTGAGCGTCCAGGCGAGGTGCCGGGCTGGTCACACGCCGCTGGTCGCTGGCCCGGATTGGATGCGCTCGCCCCGGCGGAGCCGCTTGCCCGGCTGTTGTGGCTGCTGTCGCCCGAGCTCGCTGCGGCGCGACCATGGCTGCCCACGGTCGCCGAGCAGGATGAACGCTGGCTGACGGAAAACGCCGGCATCCTCGAGCAGCAGCGGGCAGGTGTCGCCCTCGCTCAACACGTCGGCGCTCGAGGCCCGATGTTCCGGTAACGCTTTCGGTGGGGTCGGCGCTGCCGTGGTGTTGTCCACACGGCCGGCTGCGTCCCCACCGGAAAGGCCGCGGCGACAGCGTCATGCCCGTTGATCGCCACGGCCAACCATCACCCGGCCGTAGTTACGCCGCCGTCATCTCGGGTGTGTCTCCGGCTGCCCGGAAGGCGTTGCGTCGCTTAGAACGCATCCTGGCGCCGCTGACGCCGGACCACGATGCCCGCCCTGCTCCGCGTGACTGCCAGACAGGGCGAGGCCATCCGCTATTCAAGGATTCTCGATTAGTGACGGGCTCGGGTAACGCAAGATTCTGCGTTATCGGGCACCGCCACGCCGCCCGGCGATCACGAGCGGCGCGAGGTCCGGGGCATGATCAATCACGACACCGGCCTCGGCTATGCGCTTTGGCCAACTTCCGGATTCGGAAGTATCCGTGGCCTCGGGCACGGAGCCCCTCGCCCAGCGTCCGCCCTCCCGGCACTTCGGGTCGGCGTCGGCGAGCATCACGGCGACAGCCATCGCCCTGACACCCGTCATCATGTGGCGGCGGTTGACGTTGCAGGCGGCGACGAACGCCACCGGGTCACCGTCGTGCACGACGTAGGTCGGCTCAACCTCGGCCTGCTCACAAGCGGCGAGCCGGTTGGGTGCCTTCTCGATGTTCGATCATCACGGTCCGCGCTTCGGGCCGCTGCCAAACGGCCTGGCATTCCCTTAGGAACTCGTCTTGTGTCATTGTTCATTCCTTCCTAGAGAGCGCGTCATCCTGGGCGTGAACATCTGCCAGGTCGCCTTCACTTGAGATCTGGATTGTTGCCAACAGCAGAGGATCGGTCACAACTTCGGGCAGGATCAACTCAACATCATTGATCATCGCCCAATCCGTGGCGGTGGGTCGCCGCCGACCGTAGGCAACCAGATTGCCGAACACATCAGCGACAAACACCCCATCGTCAGCGATCTGCTGAACCCAGATGGATCAAGGCTTTGAGCGCGGCGTGAAGGTCAGTGGAAAGCCCACTCCCACCCACACAGCCATCATCCTGTGTTACGCCCACCACGAAAGGGGGAACCGGGTGATACCAGTGATCGGAGGGCCGCACTTCCAGCCACCATTCGCGGCTGCCTTGCAGGGCGTCAGACATGATCCTCCTCGTTACTTGTGCCCAACTCAAACACTTCCAACTCAGTTCCGGTGTCGTGTTGCCGTTGTCAAGTTGGCTTGTCAACGCCGCTCGGCGATGTCCTGGGTTCATGCGACATCAGCACCGGCGGTCGCCCTGATCGGGGACTGTGATCACGCCGGCGCCGCTGTCACGCTCGGCGGCGTGGACGCTGCCCCGTAGCTCGTCGTCGCTGGCCGCGCGGATCGGCTCCGCAGTGTTGTAGTCGTGCAGGGTCGCTGTGCTCGCGACACCTCGCACCGCTCATTCGTGGACATGGAGTGCTAACTCGGACCAGACCGGTGGGGATATTCACAGCGCGTGTATCCGGCGCCCGATGGCGTGCTCTGTGACAAGCAGGAACGTAGCAACCAAGCGATTAAGGGAGACACACGATGCATTTCATCTCGTTCGAGACCACCCGGCAGCTGATCGAGCAGCACCAGCACGAGCTGTTGCAGGAGGCTGAGCTGCGCCGGATCGTCCGCCGCAGCCGTCGCCCGGCGCCGGAGCCTGCACGTAGGCACCAGCCCGCGACGGAACGGCCAGGCGGCCCCGTGCTGGCGCCCGTGCCCGCGCGTTCTCGTTCTCGCCGTTTCCTGGCCGGATGGGCATTCGGAACCCGCCGAGAACCGGCCGCTTCCAGCCCCCGGCCCGCCGCTCAGGCCGCGACGGGTTGATACGCACGGCGTAGCGGCCTTCCGGATTCGGAAGTTGTCGATGGTTCCGGCGCCGAGCCTCTCGCGCACCGCTCGCCGCCGGCGCCTCGACGACGTGCCGGCGCCGATCGTCGCTAAGAGCCGCTGTCTGCTGTGGCGTCGCGCTGATGCCGAGGCGTGGGCCGCGTCTCGACAGCGGGGCGCCGTAGAACCCCCAACGAACCCCCGCCACTTCCGAGACAAGATGTCAGCGACCCGAATAGTGCTGTCTAGCTGGTCTTTCGCGGTGGGCGTTGAGGGACTCGAACCCCCGACTTCTTCCTTGTAAGGGAAGCGCTCTAGCCATCTGAGCTAAACGCCCGGAAGGGCGCCGAGCCTAGCGGTCGTGGGTCAGCGCCTCGATGGGCTCAGCACGTCGGCCAGTCCGGCGAGGGACTCCACGATGTGGTCGGCTTCCGCGGCCTGGGGCCACTCGGCGTGCAGATGTCCCCACGGGCCGCGCCGCACGAGCACGGCGATCATCCCGGCGTCGCGAGCCGGGATGACGTCGTTGTCCACGCGGTCACCGACGTAGGCGACCTCGCTCGGCGTCAGTCCCACCGCCTCGGCGACAGCGGCGAAGAACCGAGGGGCAGGCTTGGAGACGCCCAGCTCGTCGGAGGTCAAGATGCCGTCCGCCCCGAGGTCCATCGCTTCGAGCGCGCCCTTGGCCTGGGGCGGTTGGTTGCCGGCGATGATCACGCGAAGCCCCAGCTCACGCATGGCAGCAAAGCACTCCCGCACGTCGGGGTACAGGTCGTCGCCGTCGAAGTTCTCTCGCAGCCCTCCGGGATCGTCGTGCGCCCACCGTGCGAGCTCGACGTCGAGGTCGAAGCCGGGCTGCACGATCTCGAACGCATCTCGATGGGACCGACCGAGCGCGGCGACGCCTCCCAGCACGCCGAGAAACGTGAGTCGAGGCACGCCGAGACGGTCGGCCCACCGCGACCACAGGCGGGTCTCGTCGATCAGTGTCTCACCGACGTCGAACGACACGGCAGCGACGGCGGTGCCCTCTGGCCGTTGGCGGTCGAGGGGCCCGGACACGGCGGCCACGATAGTGTCGGGGGGTGAATTGCGGGAAGGCCGTCTGTGGCGGTCATTGACGTCGCCGGATTCGTGGCCGACGTCAAGTCCCAGGCCATCGATCACGGATTCCACGTGCACGACGAGCGCCACTTCGTGGAGACGTACTCGCTCCGCCAGCTGTGGGAGGTCGACCTTCATCCCGAGGAGGCATGCAGCGGCCCGATCGACCTGCACCTCTCGCTCGACGTCGACCCGCGCGCAATGCTCGGGTTCGAGGACGAGATCATGAAGCTCGAGGATTTCGACGACACACCACCGAAGGGTTTCTCGTTTCCGTTGCTGTTCACATGGACGCTGCCGCCGCTCCCCCATCCACCTGATCTGCTGGTGCTGGCCACCGAGCTCGCAGGCGTCGGCGGCGTGGAGCTGCCGGTGGAGGTGTCTGCCATCGACTCGTTCGCCAGTGTCACCGACGCCCCAGAGCGCAGCCTGTCGATGGTCGCCCGCACGAAGGTGGACCTGGCCGACGTGTACCTCAACAACGACGAGTCGGTGTCCGAGAACCTCGAACGATGTAAGCATGTGAGCTTGTTCCTGCTCGAACGAGCCTCGCAGTGGCTCGACGAAGACCTGTAGACGGAGACCCCCAATGCGAGTCAACGAACTGATCGACTTCCTGCGCGACCAGCCCGCCGACAGCGAGGTCGAGTTGGCGATCGTGTCGCCCGTGGACGACGACGCCGATGACATCACGGTTGACCGCTATGTCATCGACGGGGTGCTGCCGTGGTCCGATGCCGAGACGGAGAGCGACGACACGGTGACCATCTGGCTGGTCGGTGGAGATGACGACGATGTCGATGCCTTCCTCGACGCCGTGGAGCAGAATGTCGACGACGACGACGAAGCCCCCGACGAGCCCGCCTAACCCCGCTGCGGCGGGTGGCATCCGCTCGTCGATCGGCGACGGGGACGATCCGACGTGGCTGACGGCCGTGATGTGGACCACGGTCGTCACCGCCACGGCCCCGGTCGTGGTGGCACTCGTGCGGGCGCTGCTCGACGGTTGGATCCCGATCGGCGACAACGCCTACTTCACCGTCCGCTCCCGCGACGTGCTGACCGAGCACCACCCGCTGCTCGGCGCCTGGTCGTCGGGGTCCGAAGCAGTCGGCACCGTCGTCAACAACCTGGGCCCGATGCAGTTGGACCTCCTGGCCCCCTTCACGAAGGTCGGCCCGGCCGCAGGTACGGCCTTCGGCGTCGTGTTCGTCAACGTCGTCTCCATCGTGGCGATCGCCCTCGCCGTGCGGCGGTTGGCCGGGCCCGTCGGCGTGATCGTGGCCATGGCCGCCACGTCGAGCGTCACCTGGGCCATGGGCTCTGCGCTGCTGATCGAGCCGCGCCAGCACCACGCGATGGTGCTGCCGTTCCTGGCCGTGCTCGTGTTCGCTTGGGCCGTCGCCGCAGGCGAGGCGTGGGGCCTCACCGGCCTCGTGCTCGCCGCCAGCCTGACGCTGCAGACCCACCTCAGCTTCGCCTTGCTGACACCACTGCTCGTGCTGTGGGCGCTCGTGGCGTTCGCCGCCTGGGGCTGGCACACCCGTCGAGACGTCGAAGGCCAGCGGTGGACGGCGTGGCGAGGCGACGCCAAGCGCCACGGCCTGATCGCCGGCGCCGTTGCGATCGTGTGCTGGGTGCAGCCCCTCTGGGATCAGTTCTTCGGCGACCACAACATGACGAACGTGCTGAAGGCATCGAGTGGTGGTGAGAACCCTGGCCTCGGCAACGGAGCGCGGCTGACGGCATCGATCATCGGGATCCCGCCGTTCTGGGGACGATCCAGCTTCGCCGGGTTCGATCCAGGAACTGATCTTGCCAGTCCTCTCGCCACCGTCGTGTCGATGGTGGTGATCGGCGCCGCGCTCGTCGCCATCGGTGTCGCGGCGACGCAAGAACGATGCCGAGTCGGCGTCGCCGTCGTCTCCACGGCTGCCGTCGCCGTGATCGGAGCCATCCTGTCCTCGTCACGGGTGCCCGCCGGCTCGTTCGGGCTCGTGAGCGGTAACTACCGCTGGCTGTGGCCGGTCGGGGCGTTCGTGCTCACAGCGGTTGTCATTGGCGGGCTGGTCGTGCGACCGCAGTGCCCGCGTATCCAGCCGATTGTGGCAGGGCTGTTCTCAGCGGCGACGGTGATCCTGGTGGTGATCAACCTGCCGACCTCGTACCAGGCCGGCGACGTGACCAACAGCCAGCGCCGCATCGGCGTCACCCGGGAGTTGACGGCCCAGCTCGAGTCCGTCGACGTGGCGGGACCGGTGATCTTCGATCGCTCGGCCAGCTTCTTCGGTGAGCCGTACACACACGCCGTGATCGCCGAGCTGCAGACGCTCGACATCGACTTCACGTTCGACGTACCGGGTGAGATCTACCGCTACGGTGACGGCCGCCGAGAGGTCGGCGACGCCACGCATCGAATGACATTCGCGTTCGGGGCCAACGCTCGTGAGGTGCCCGACGGCTCCGAGAGGGTGGCGTTCGTC
>JACDHN010000374.1 GCA_013821025.1 Acidimicrobiia bacterium
TGCAAGGTCGGCTGCGACGTGCTTGGAGCCAGAGAGGATCACCAGTTCGGACCCGTCGATGTCGGCCGGGCGGTCGGCGAACGTCACCGCGGCGACTTGGCCGAGAAGGTGGAACTCGTCGAGGTTCGAGCCGAACGGGAAGCGCACGATTGCCACCCGGGGTGCGCCGGTCCCGCCGGAAGGAACGGAGCGCAAGATAGCGCCCTCCTCGGCAGGAAGCTGGTGATCGACGATCGGTAGGGTGCCCCCGTATGCCATGCCCGTGCGCTCGGTGAGCATCGCCGGCCCGGGGGCCAGGAGCGTGGCATCGCCGCGGAAGCGGTTGAGCACGAACGCCGCGAGCCGGCGCTGCGTAGACGGCGGCACCAGCGCCCAGGTGCCGAACAGGTGGGCAAAGGCGCCGCCGCGATCGATGTCGGCCACCAACAATCCTGCGGCGTCGGCGTGGTCGATCATCCGGTTGTTGGGAAGATCCTCCAGGTTGATCTCCGCAGGGCTTCCGGCGCCCTCGACCACCACGAGGTCGTATGCCTGGCGAAGCTCGTCGAAGGCTTCGGCCATCACCGGCCAAAGTGCGCCGCCGCGCTCGCGCCACGGCGTGTTCGTCAGCCCAAGGTCGGGACGGCCGTTGACCACCACCTGCGAGCGGGTGTCGGCCTCTGGCTTGAGCAGCACCGGGTTCATCAGCACCGTCGGCTCGACTCCCGCGGCCAACGCCTGCAGCCACTGTGCCACGCCGATCTCTCCACCCTCGACCACCCTGGCGTTGTTGGACATGTTCTGCGCCTTGAACGGAGCCACGCGCACGCCTCGGCGGGTGAACCAGCGGCACAGCGCCGTTGCGATCAAGCTCTTGCCGGCGTCGGACGTGCACCCGAGCACCATCATCGGCCGCAGCGGCGCGGTCATCGGGCGCAGGCGTCGATCGCGGTCAGCAGCCGCTCGAGACCGGCGTCGTCGGGAACGGCGACACGGGCCAGCTCCGGCAACCCGAAGCTCGTGCAGTCGCGAACCAGGACCCGATGCTTCAGCAGGCGCTGCCGCCACCCGCTGCCGCGCACGAGCACCCAGTTGGCCTGGGTGTCGACGACGCCGAGACCTCGCGCCCGCATCTCGTCGACCAGCATCCCGCGGCGGCGGGCGATCTCGACGGCCCAGTCCTCCAGATCGGTAACTGCCAGCAGCGGTTCCACAACCGCGAGCGCGAGGGCGTTGACGGACCACTCGGGTTGTACGGCGCGGGCGTCGGCGGCCGCCTGCGGATCCGGGGCGATGAGGTAGCCGAGACGCAGTCCCGGGCACGACCACACCTTCGTGAGGGAGCCGAGACGCCAGGCGCTGTCGTCCCCGCGTGTCCATCTACCCGTGGCCAACGGGTAGAAGGCCTCGTCCCACACCTGCGCCTGCTCGGTCGGTTGCGCCAAGACCCCGAAGGGGTTCGACGGGTTGGAGCGCCAGCGGGGCGCGCCTGGCTCCAGCAGGTGCAGGTGACGCCGGTACAGCGAGAACTCCGGATCTTCCACCCAGCCAACGGGATGGAGTTGGGCCCCGAGAGCGATCGCCTCGGAACCACCGTTGGTGAGCACAAGCCGCTCGGGCTCGACCCCTATGGCGCCGGCCAGCACGGACGTGGCCGCCGTCGGCTCGGGGTAGCGAAAGATGCGGTCGGCATGGAGGCGCACGACGTCGGCGACATTCGGCGCGACCGGGTTGAGGCTGGCTGACAGGTCGCAGATGCCGGCCGGGTCGATGCCCAGTGCCTTTGCAACGGCTTCGGCGTCACCGCCGTGCGCTGCCGTAGCTGCGTCTTCGGACGAGCGAGCAGCGGTGGGGCGGATGGTCACAACGGCAAGTCTGGCGTGGAGCGCTTGCGTACACTCCGCGACGATGACCGACGAGCCGCCACCGACCGATGACCCGATCCGTCCAGAGCTGCGCCGCGCTCCCTCGGTCGTGCTCGTCAACACGGGAGACGGCAAGGGCAAGAGCACGGCAGCGTTCGGCGTGATGCTTCGCGCCTTGGCGAGGGGTTGGAACGTGGCCGTGTGCCAGTTCGTGAAGAGCGGCGACTGGAAGGTCGGCGAGGAGAAGCTCGGGCGAGAACTGGGCGTCACGTGGCATGCCCTTGGCGACGGCTTCACGTGGGATTCGAACGATCTCGAAGCGGACCGGGCGCGCGCCGCCGAGGCGTGGGCAGTCGCCAGCGGCATCATCGCCGCAGGCGAGCATCACGTCGTTGTGCTCGACGAGCTCACGTACCTGTGCAACTGGAGCTGGCTCGACACCAAAGACGTGGTCGACGCAGTCACGAACCGGCCAGCGCACGTGAACATCGTCGTCACCGGCCGCGACGCTCCCGCAGGATTGATAGACGTCGCCGACACCGTGACCGAGATGCGACACGTGAAGCACGCCTACGACGAGGGAGTCCGAGCGATGCGCGGCATCGACTACTGACCGTGCTGACCGTGCTGCTCGGCGGGGCGCGCAGCGGGAAGAGCGCGCTGGCCGTCGAGTGGGGTCGCGCCCACGAGCTGGATGGTGGCGCTGTGCAGTTCCTGGCGACAGCGCCACCATCCGACGCGTCGATGACAGGGCGCATCGAGCGGCACCGACTCGAACGACCCGAATGGCCGACGATCGAAGAGGCCTACGAACTCCCCGCTGCGCTGAAGGATGCCGACGAGCGGGCCCTGCTGATCGTCGACTGCCTGACGCTGTGGGTCTCGAACCTGATGCGGCGCGGTGACAGCGAAGACGGGATCCTCGACGCCACATCCCGAAGCGTGGCTGCCGCATGTGCCCGCCGCGGTCACACGGTGGTGATCAGCAACGAGGTCGGCCTTGGGATCCATCCGCGATCAGAGCTGGGACGCGACTACCGGGATCTCCTCGGCCGGGTGAACGGGTTGTTCGCCGCCGCTTC
>JACDHN010000111.1 GCA_013821025.1 Acidimicrobiia bacterium
GGCGAAGACAGTGCCGATCTTCGCCGACGGGTGTCAGCGCTCCAGGCCGTGATCAGATAAGGAGGTCCTATGAGCGCCACCCAATTGCCACGCTTACCGAGCGAGTCCCGACGCGACCGTGTCGCCAACGCTCTCCGAGACGCCATCACACGCGGCCAGCTCAGACCGGGGCATCGTCTGATCGAGATGGATGTGGCCGCACAGCTCGGCACCAGTCGCGCTCCCATCCGCGAGGCGTTGCGCCAGCTCGAGCAGGAGGGGCTCGTCGTGTCGTCCCCCTATCGCGGGACAGAGGTCCTCGGCGTCTCTCAGGACGAGATCGAGCAGGTGCTGGTTCCCATCCGGCTCACCATCGAGCGCTTCGCCTTCGAACGAGCGCTCCCGATGCTCGACGAGAACGATCTGATCTTCCTGCAGGGACTCGTCGACGACATGCACATCGCCGCCGATCAGGAGAATCCCGAGCGCCTGGCCGACGCCGACGTACGATTCCACGAACACGTCATCATCCGCTCCGGACAGCCCCACTGCCTGCAGATGTGGCGTGCCATCCAACCGCGAGTCCGGGCGTACTTCCGTCGCGACGCACCGGTGTACGGCAAGCAGCACGCCCTCGCCGCCCAACACCAGGAACTGCTCGACGCCCTGCGAAGCCGAGACCCGGACGCCGTGCGGGCTGCGATCGAGAAGCACATCACCACGCACCAAGCGTTCGACGAATGACCGTCACGGCTCTCGTCACTGGCGCCGGTTCCGGTATCGGAAGGGCCGTGTCATTCGCCCTGGCCGCAGACGGCCACAAGCTCGGGCTCGTCGACATCGACGGCGACAGAGTCGAGGCAGTCGCCACCGAATCGATCGGTCGCGGCGCGAACGGAGTCGTCCCGATCGCCGCCGACGTTTCCTCGGAGGAGGACGTCAGGCGATGCGTCGCCAAGATCACCGACCACCTGGGCCCACCGACAGCGACGTTCGCCAACGCCGGGATCGAGGTCAACGGTCCGGCCCACGAGTTCCCGCTCGCCACGTGGCAGCAGATCCTCGGCGTCAACCTCACGGGTGTGTTCCTCACCGCCAAGCACGTGCTGCGCGCGCTGATCGATGCCGGCGTCGGCGGATCGATCGTGTGCACCGGATCTCCCTCGGCCTTCGTCGGTTTCGCAGGGGGAGGCAACGCCGCCTACAGCGCCTCCAAAGGCGGCATCATCGCTCTCGTCAAGTCGCTCGCCGTCGACTACGCCCGCCACGGAGTCCGCGTCAACGCCGTCGTACCCGGATCGATCGACACTCCCCATCTCTCGATCGGTATCCCCGACGCCGAACGGGCGGCGCATCTCGAGGGGCTGGAGCGCAGCGCCGGCACCCAGATCCCGCTCGGACGGCTCGGACGGCCCGAAGAAGTCGCAGAGGCCGTCACCTGGTTGTTGTCGACCAGAGCCTCGTATGTGACCGGAAGCACTGTCGTGTGCGATGGCGGGCTCACAGCCCGAAGCGCCAACGACTTCTGACAGGAGCGGACAACAGATGAGCCAACCGGGCACTCCCATCGGAGCCACCACGTGGGTGATCGCAGACGGTTACATCCCGCCAACCAGTACCGGCCCGGAACCGGCTATGACCAGCCACGACAGCGTGTGCATGCTCAACGCCGGGGACGTCGACGCCGACATCGAGCTTCACATCTACCTCACCGATGCGGAGCCCCTCGGCCCCTACCGGCTGCAGATCGGCGCACGCCGTGCCTTCCACCAGCGCTTCAACGACCTCGATGATCCGGAACCGATTCCAATCGATACGGACTACTGCTGCGTCATCCGCAGCTCGGTTCCGATCGTCGCTCAGCACACCCGATTGGATTCCCGTCAGGCAGCCAACGGCCTGATGACGACGATCGCCCATCCGGTACCGGACCACTAGCGTCCACGTCCATGCCCTCGAGTGGAGACCGTGCCCCGGAGTTCTCACTCCTCGATCAACGTGGCGACACGACGAAGCTCACCGACCTTGCCGGTCGCAAAGTGCTCCTGTACTTCTACCCGAAGGCAGACACGCCGGGATGCACGACGCAGGCCTGCGGCCTACGCGACATCGCTGCCGAGATCGGCGACACCGTCGTGCTCGGCATCAGCCCCGACAAACCCGCACGGCTGGCCAAGTTCGACGACAAGTACTCCCTCGGGTTCACGCTGCTGTCCGACCCCGACCACGAGATGGCCGAGCAGTACGGGGTGTGGACGGAGAAGTCGATGTACGCGCGCACGTACATGGGCATCCAGCGCTCGGCATTCCTGATCGACGAACGTGGCCGCATCGAACAGGCCTGGCCCAAGATCTCGCCGAAGGACACGCCGACCAACCTGCTGACGGCGCTCGCGGCTGATCGTTAGCCAGTATCTTTCGTCGGCTCCGTCGGCTCCGTCGGCTCCGTCGGCTCCGTCGGCTCCGTCGGCTCCGTCGGCGATGACGCCAGGGCGCCGAGCGCGTCGTCGTCGAGACGGCGGAAGCAGCGCCGACCGTTCGTTCGGACCAGTAGGGCCACCTCAAGATCGGTCGGCGACAGCGTGCGATCCGGGCCAGAGAGCGAAGCTGTCCCCAGCCGGACTGCGGCGCCGAGATCGAGGTCGTCGGAGAACCCAGACCTGACGCGCTCGGTGATGGTGTCGGCGTCGCCGCCGAGCACGGAGTAGTCCTGCTCGTCGAACACGGTGCCGTCATAGAGGACGTGGAACATCTGGTCGCCGTCGGTGCTGTGTCCCACCTCGGCGACGAGGATCTCCACCTCCATCGGCTTCATCTCGTGCGTGAACACCTGTCCCAGGTGCTGGGAGTACAGGTTGGCGAGGCTGCGTGCATCCACGTCGTCGCGGCTGTACTGGAATCCCTTCAGGTCGGCCGCACGGACCCCGGCAACGCGAAGTTGGTCGAACTCGTTGTACCGGCCGACGCCGGCGAAGGCGATGCGATCGTAGATCTCGTTGATCTTGCGCAGCGTGGCCGAGGCGTTCTCGGCGACGATGGCGATGCCGTCTGCGTAGCGAATGCCGACGAGTGCCCGGCCTCTGGCAATGCCCTTGCGGGCGTAGTCGGCGCGATCCTTCATCACCTGTTCGGGGGCGACGTAGAACGGCATGTTCATCGCACGCGCACATCCTCGGCGACCGTGGCGAACGTGGTGGCCAGCTCTGTGTCGGTGACCTGGTCGAAACCGTCGGCGGTGATCGTCGCCACGACCGGATAGATACCTCGTAGCGCGTCGGGCCCCCCGGTGGCGCTGTCGGCGTCGGCGGCCTCCCACAACGAGCGGGCCACGAGCTTCAGCACCCCTTGGCGGTCCAGCTGCTCGGTGTAGCCGACCTTGATCACGGTTCCGGCGTGCAGGCTGCCCGACCCGGTGGCGACGTACTCGCGCTCCTCGTACCGCCCCCCAGTGATGTCGTACGCCCACAGGCGGCCCAACCGGCGGCGCAGGTCGTACCCTGCGAAGATCGGCACCACGCCCATGCCGGCAAACGCTGCCTGCAGGTTGCCGCGGACCATCATCGAGAGCTGGTTCGCCTTACCCTCCAGGCTGAGCGCAGAGCCCTCGACCTTCTCGTAGTGCTCCAGCTGCAGCTGGAACAGGCGAACCATCTCCATGGCCGGTCCGGCGGCGCCGGCGATGGCAACGCCACTGTGACGGTCCGCCTCCACCACCTTCTCCATGGTGCGATGACTGATCAGGTTGCCGGCCGTGGCTCGCCGGTCACCTGCCATCACCACGCCGTCGACGTAGCGCACGGCGACACACGTGGTTGCATGGGGCAGGTCGTCGGGACCATGGCCGCTGACCGCCGGCTGTTTCAGCCCCGTGCGGCGGAGCAGATCGGGAAAGTTGGATCCTGGGTCGTCGTGCGGTGGGAACATGGGCATCCCCATCGCGACTACTGACCGCCCTTCTGCACGTAGGACTTGACGAAGTCTTCGGCGTTGCTCTCCAACACCTCGTCGATCTCGTCGAGCAGGTCGTCCAGTTCCGCCTTCAGCTTCTCACCGCTCTCCGATGTGGCAGGCGCGTCCTCTGTGGTCTCCACGTCGTCGCGTCGGGAGGGGGTTTGTTTCGATCTGTGCTTCTGTTCAGCCATTGCGGTCACTCTCCTCGTGTCACGAGCCGAGTCGCTCCAGCAGTTCGGCCGCTGTGTCGCTGCTGTCGATCAAGCTAGCGACATGCTCGGCGGTCCCGCGCGATGGTTCCATCATCGGCACCCGCCGCAGCGGCTCGTCGCCGAGGTCGAACACCAGTGAATCCCAGTTGGCAGCGACGATGCTGTCGCCGAACTTCGCCAGGCATCTGCCCCTGAAGTACGCCCTCGTGCCCGTCGGCGGCTCGGTGATGGCCGACTCCACCTCGTCGGCGCCGATGATCGTCGCCAGGCCGGCCCTTGCGGCGAGACTGCGGTCGGCGCGTAGGTCGTGGTACTGCAGATCGATGGCCTTGAGACGCAAGTCGCCGGGCGCCAGGCCGTGGCGATCTCGGTAGCCGTCGACGATCCGCCGCTTGGCCACCCAGTCGACGGTGTCGGCCACGGAGTCCGGATCCGCCTCCAGGGCAGTGAGCACGTGCTCCCAGCGGCGCAGCACGTCGGCGCCGACCTCCTCGTCGACCGCGCCCAAGCCGTGGCTGAGCTCGTACTTGCGGGCCCGCTCCAGCAGTCCCCACTGAACCTCGAGTGCCGTCGCCCGCACACCGCTCTGCAGCCGGATCGCCACGTTCAGCCCGGGGTCATGACTCACACGGCGGATCGCCGCCACCGGGTTTGCCAGCGTCCACTCATCGCCCAGGACGTCGTCCTCGATCATCGCCAGCACGATCGAAGTGGTGCCGACCTTGAGATATGTAGCTACCTCGCTCATGTTTGCGTCGCCGACGATGACGTGGAGACGCCGGTACTTCTTCGGGTCACAGTGCGGTTCGTCACGAGTGTTGATGATCGGTCGCTTGATCGTCGTCTCGAGCCCCACCTCCTCCTCGAAGAAGTCGGCCCGCTGGCTGAGCTGATACGGCACGCTGGCGGGGTCGGCTCCCGACAACTCGCAGCCGACCTTGCCGGCTCCGCAGAACACCTGCCGGGTCACGAAGTGCGGCGTGACCTGGCGCACGATCTGGCCGAAAGGCACCGAGCGGGCGAGCAGGTAGTTCTCGTGGCAGCCGTAGCTGTTGCCCTTGCCGTCGGAGTTGTTCTTGTAGACGACGATCTCCGCGCCATCAGGGAGCAGCCGCTTGGCGAGCGTCATGCTCCTGCGCACGATCTCCTCCGATGCTCTGTCGAAGCGCACGGCCTGGCGAGCGTCCAGCACCTCGGGCGTCGAGATCTCGGGATGGGCGTGGTCGACGTAGTAGCGCGAACCGTTGGTGAGCACGGCGTTGACGAGCGTGGTCTCCACCTCCGGAGCGACGGCATCGTCGAGCGTGAAGCCGCGGGCGTCGGTAGCGGGGTGCTCGTCCTCGAAATCCCACGTGACGGCGGACCCGCCGCGTCCTCGCTGAACGGCGGCGACATACGCGTTGATCAGTTGCGACGACGCCGTCGCCGGGTTCCCGTCGGCGCCACGGACCACGATCCCATACTCGGTCTCGATGCCGCAGACCTTGGGCAGTGCCATGACCGGACCCTACCGGTACCACACCGTGCTGAGCGGAGCACCACATGACCGCGAACGACGGCGGTGCTAGAGGTACTGACCGGTGGCGACTCGTTCGATGGCTCGGCCACCGGTCTTGGCGTCGTCCTTGGCTTCCGATACGAGCGTGCGGATGAACACGATCCGTTCGCCCTTCTGACCCGAGATCCGCGCCCAGTCGTCGGGGTTCGTGGTGTTCGGCAGGTCCTCGTGCTCCTTGTACTCCTGCTTGATGGCGGCTAGAAGATCGCTCGTGCCGACGCCGCGCTCTCCGCCGGCGATGACGCGCTTGATGGCCAACTTCTTCGCCCGGCGCACGATGTTCTCGATCATCGCTCCAGAGGCGAAGTCCTTGTAGTACAGGATCTCCTTGTCGCCGTTCTGGTAGGTGACCTCGAGGAACCGGTTGGCGTCGTCGCTACGGTACATCTCGGCGACGGTCGCATCGATCATGCCTGGCACAGCCTCACCAGCAGCGATGGGGATCTCATCGGTCAGGTACCTGGCGAAGATCTGCGTTGCCGCCTGGGAGTCGGGGCGTTCGATCTTGATCTTCACGTCGAGCCGACCAGGGCGCAGGATCGCAGGGTCGATGAGGTCCTCTCGGTTGGTTGCGCCGATCACGATCACGTTGCGCAGGCCCTCGACGCCGTCGATCTCGGCCAGCAGCTGGGGAACGATCGTCGATTCCATGTCAGACGAGATGCCCGATCCTCTGGTGCGGAACATCGAGTCCATCTCGTCGAAGAACACGATGACCGGCCAACCCTCTTCGCTCTTCTCCCTGGCGCGCTGGAACACGAGCCGGATCTGGCGTTCCGTCTCGCCGACGTACTTGTTGAGCAGTTCGGGGCCCTTGATGTTGATGAAGTAACTGCGCCCCTTCTCCCCGCCCGTGCTGGCAGACACCTTCTTCGCCAGGCTGTTGGCGACAGCCTTGGCGATCAACGTCTTGCCGCAGCCCGGCGGGCCGTACAGCAGGATGCCCTTCGGCGCCGGGAGCCGGTGCTCGGCGAACAGCTCCTGGTGCAGGAACGGGAGCTCGACTGCGTCGGCGATCTGTTCGATCTGGCTGTCGAGGCCTCCGATGTCGTGGTAGGCGATGTCGGGCACCTCCTCGAGCAGCAGGTCTTCCACCTCCGGCCGAGGCAGCCGCTCCAGCAGCAGGTTGGCCCTGGGGTCGAGCAGCAGCGTGTCACCGGCGCGAAGGTGCGTTCCGCGGATGGAGTCAGCCAGCTCGCACACCCGCTCCTCGTCGGCCCGCCCGACGACGAGGGCCCGCACGCCGTCCTCGAGCACCTCCTTGACACTGACGACCTCGCCGATGCCTTCTGGCAGGCGCGCTTGGATGACGTTGAAGCTCTCGTTCAGCACCACCTCGGCGCCGCGCTCGAGCTGCTCGTGATCGATGTCTGGGTGCAGCGTGACGCGCATCTTTCGCCCGGATGTGAGCACGTCGACGGTGCCGTCCTCATTCTTTCCGACGATCACGCCGTAGGCGGAGGGAGGCTGGGTGAGCTTGTCGACCTCGTCGCGCAGCGAGGCGATGTGGTCGCGCGCCTCACGCAGCGTGTAGCTCAGCTTCTCGTTCTGCGAGACGGCCTGGGCCAGTTGGCCCTTCGTCTCGAGCAGGCGCTCTTCCAGCGCGTGGACACGACGCGGGGCATCCGAGAGGCGACCCCGCAGGCCTGCCACCTCGGCCTCGAGCCGCTGCATCTCGGCCCGCCACTCGGTGTCGTCGTGATCTGACAACCGTCGTCCTTTCGGCCTGTCCTCGGCCTGATGGTCGTGTCATACTGCCTCACCAGAACGCTACACGCACGCGTTACCGTCGCGAGGGTGGGTCACGATCATGACCACGCTGCTGGGGCGCTGAGCGCCGGTGGCCTGCACCGACGCCGCCTGACCGTGGCGCTCGTGCTGATCGGCGGGTTCTTGGTCGTCGAGGTGGTCGCCGGGCTGTGGACGAACTCACTGGCGCTGCTCTCCGACGCCGGCCACATGCTCACCGACGTGCTCGGCCTGGCGATGGCGCTCGCCGCCATCACGGTCTCCGCTCGCCACCAGAGCGCCACCAGGAGGGGCGTGTCGAGCCAGCACACGTAAAAGCCTGAATGTCGAAGGTGCCTACCTCGAGGTGGTGGCCGACGCTCTTGGATCGGTCGGTGTGATCGTCGCCGCCGTGATCATCCGCATCACGGACTGGACGTGGGTCGATCCCGTGTGCGCAGCAGTGATCGGATTGTGGATCCT
>JACDHN010000375.1 GCA_013821025.1 Acidimicrobiia bacterium
GTGCACCGAGCAGCCACAGACCGATCACCACGCAGGCGAAGTAGATGCCGCCGACGGTCGGGCTCAGCAGGTCCGACGTGTCCGAGCCCTCGTCGAACAGGTTCACCATCCGGAAGCCGGCGATGTAGGGAAGAAACTTCACCAGCCCCTCCTGGCCCAGCACGCTGAAGAACCCGGCCAGCAGCGACTCCACGACAAAGGGCCACAGCAAAAGGATGGCGATGGCAGCCGCCGAGTTTCGCATCAACATCGCCAGCGCCATGCCGAGCATCGACAGCAGGCCGGACAGCAGGACGAGTGCCATCAGCTGACCACGGGCACCGCCGTCACTGAGTGTGATCGTCGATCGGTCCAAGATGGCGCTGGCCCCCACCCATCCGACAATGACGGTGATCGCCGTGAGCACCATGTTCGTGACCACGTTGATGACGAGCTTGGCGGCGAGTGCCGACCATCGGTTGGGGATGGCGGCGAACGTGGGGCGCAACGTGTTGTACGTGAACTCTCCCGTCGTGGCGAGCACGCTGACCACTGCGAGCAACATGATGGTGACGAGACCGACCCCGACGACCAGGTCGGCGAGGTCCTCGCCAGTCGCAAAGTCGAAATCGCTGGCGGCGTTGGCCGTCAGTAGCACGACGAGAAAGCTGAAGGCGACGGCGACGATGGCCAGCACGAAGTGCGACCGGATCGTGGTCAGCTTGATCCACTCGGCGCGCAGCGCTCCTGCGAACATCAGCGACCGTCCTGACTGGGCGGCGGCGGCCCGCCCGGCGGGGCCCAGCCCGAACCCTGTGGACCACCCTGGGGTGGGTAGCCCTGGGGTTGGTAGTCCTGGGGTGGGGAGCCAGCTTCCGCTCCCGGAACGGCACGGGCGGCGTACTCGCCGGTGTGGGCCGTCGCCCGCAAGAACGCGTCCTCGAGTGACCCGGTTTGCATCGACAGCTCGTGCAGCACGATCTGTTTGGCTGCGGCGACCTCGCCGACGATCTCGGTGGTCACGCCATGCAAGTCGGCGGTGGTCCCGTCGACGGTCTCGACCGACCGCAACTGGCCTTGCAGCGCGGTCGTCAGCCGGCCGAGCTGGGGTGAGCGCACACGCACCCATTGCGTGGCGTGACGGCGGACGAACTCGCCCACCGGGCACTCGTCGATCAGACGGCCGCGCCCGATGACGATCAAGTCGTTGGCCATCAACTGCATCTCCGAGAGCAGATGGCTCGACACGAGCACCGTCTTGCCTTGGCCGGCGAACAAGCGCAGCACGTCGCGCACCCAGCGAATACCCTCAGGATCAAGACCGTTGCCTGGTTCGTCGAGGATCAAGGTGTGCGGGTCGCCGAGCATCACGCTGGCGATGCCGAGGCGTTGGCGCATGCCGAGCGAGTACGTCTTCACCCGCCGCTTGGCAACGGGTGACAGCCCGACCATCTCGAGCACCTCCTCCACACGTGCCTTGGGCAGACCATTGGACGCCGCCAGCCATCGCAGGTGGTTGTGCGCCGTGCGCGCCGGGTGCACGTAGCCGGCGTCGAGCAGCGACCCGATCTGCGTCAGCGGCCGCGCATGCGCAGCAAACTCCTTCCCGTCGAATCGTGTCTCGCCGCGCTGTTGCCGATCGAGACCGACCATGCACCGCATCGTCGTGCTCTTCCCAGAACCGTTGGGACCTAGGAAGCCCGTGACCCGCCCCTCATGGACCTCGAACGACAAGTCGTCGACCGCGACTTGGGCGCCGAAGCGCTTGGTCAGGTTCTGGACTTCGATCACGGCGCAAGTGAATCACACCCGCCCGGGAGCCGCCTGTTATTCGCCCCGATCACGCCACCCGGCGTTAGGTGCCCCGATGACGTGGGTACACGTTCTACATGCGACCCCTCAAGCTCACTCGTGTCCTGATCGTTGCCCCTCTCGCTCTTGCGGCCTTCGCGTCGTGCAGCGACGATGCGCGCGACGCCATCACCACCGACGTGGAGAACGCCGCCGACGAAGTCGAAGAAGCCGCCGAGAGCGCCATCACCGAGGTGGAGGACGCGGCCGGCGAGGTCGGCCGCGACGCCGCCGAGGCCGCTGCCCGCAACATCGCCGCCGAGCAGGGTGAGGAGGAGTTCACCAACGCCGACCGTCCGCTCGAGGGCAAGTTGAAGTGCAAGGCAACCGCCAACGATGCCATGGATGCCGTCGAGATCTCATGCACCGGCACGACTCAGGACGGCGAGGACGCCACGATGGACGGCACGACGAGCGAGCTTCCCGGGGCGTCGGTCAGCGAGCTCGAGGGCACGTTCACCGGCACCGTCGCTGGCGAGCAGGTGTTCGAGGTCGACACACTCGGCGGATGATCGTTGGACCAGGTCTCTCGCCGGTCACCGCAGCGTCGCGGTGGCCGGCGAGATAGTTTTCGGGTCGGTCACGATCGAAAGGGCAAAGGCAAGGACATGGGCGCCGACGACGAGACGACGATCACCCCCGAGCGTGAGGCCACTGTGCTCGACTGGGCGCCAGCGGGCATCTGGCTCGGTGGGCGCGAGACGGAGCTGGACACCACGCTCAAGGTCGAGGACCCCGCCACGGGCGGTGTGCTCAAGGAGATCAGCGCCGCAGAACCAGCGCAGGCGATCGCCGCGATGGACCTTGCCGCGCAAACGCAGGCATCGTGGGCAGGGACCACGCCTCGCGAACGCGGTGAGATCTTGCGCCGGGCGTACGAGTTGCTGATCGAGCACGTCGACGAGCTGGCGTTGCTGATGACGTTGGAGATGGGTAAGACGGTCGCCGAGAGCAAAGGTGAGGTCACGTACGCCGCAGAGTTCTTCCGCTGGTTCGCCGAGGAGGCACCACGGATCGACGGCGGCTACATGCGCAACCCGGTTGCCGGCGGACGGTTGCTGGTGATGCGTCAGCCGGTCGGCCCGTGCTA
>JACDHN010000376.1:0-2696 GCA_013821025.1 Acidimicrobiia bacterium
GTGGCCGACGAAGGGACTGTCAGGGCAGCTCAGCCAGGAGCTGGCCACTCCGGCATTGTTCGAGATGGCCTGCGAGACCGTCACCCGCGATGACATCGCTGACGGGTTGCTGGCCGGACCCGATGCCGCGGCCGTGCGTGACGGTGTCGCCGAGTTTGCCGACGCCGGTTTCGACCGACTGCACCTTCATCAGATCGGGCCCGACCAGGACGGGTTCTTCGAGTTCTGGTCGAAGGAGCTGCAGGGTTCGTTCTGACGTCGGGCCAGTGCGGGCGTGTTGCCGGTGGCTCCGGTGACGACGACGCGCGTCGTCACGGGTGCAGGACGACCTTGATGCAGCCATCCTCCTTCTTCTGGAAGATGTCGTAGCCGTGGGGCGCCTCGCTGAGCGGCAAGTGGTGCGTCGCCAGATCGCCCGTGCCCAGCGGGTCGGCGTCGTCGGTCACGAACGGCATGATCTCGTCGATCCACCGCTTCACGTGGGCCTGGCCCATTCGGAGCTGGACGCCCTTGTCGAACAGCTGCATCATGTTCATCGGATCGGCAGCCCCGCCGTACACGCCGACCACCGACGCCGTGCCGCCTCGGCGCACGGAGCCAATGGCGTTGCGCAGGGCGTCGAGCCGGTCGATGCCCGCCTTCTCCATCATCGGGCGGGCCACGGACTTGGGCAGCCGACCGGCCAACATCTGTCCGGCGGCTGCGACAGGAGAGCCATGAGCCTCCATGCCAACAGCGTCGATCACGGCGTCGGCGCCGCGCCCGTCGGTGAGGTCCTGCACGGCACCGGGCACATCGTCCACGCTGCTGGTGTCGAGGATCTCGGCGCCATAGCGAGCAGCCATCTCGAGTCGCTCTCGTACGAGATCGACGCCGATGACCCGCTCGATGCCCAGTGCCCTCGCCGCCCTCACGGCGAACTGACCCACCGGGCCCAGGCCGAACACGGCCAAGGAGTCGCCGGGATGCACGTCGGCGTAGCGCACGGCCTGCCACGCCGTCGGCAGGATGTCCGACAGGTAGAGCATCCGCTCATCTGGCACGTCGCCAGGGACAGGGATGGGCCCGAAATGAGCCATTGGCACGCGCAGGTACTCGGCCTGCCCACCTGGAACCTGCCCGTACAGCTTCGAGAAGCCGAACAGCGCCGCACCCTTGTCCTGGTCGCGCACCTGGGTCGTCTCACACTGCGCGAACAAGTCCTTGTCGCACATGAAGCAATGCCCACAGGAGATGTTGAACGGCACGACGACCCGGTCGCCGGGCTTGATGTTCTGGACCTCTGCACCCACTTCCTCCACGACGCCCATCGTCTCGTGGCCGAGCACGTCGCCAGGGTCGATGTACATGCCGAGCATGCGGTACAGGTGGAGATCTGATCCACAGATCGCCGTCGAGGTCACACGCACGACGGCATCGGTCGGTTCCTCGATCCGAGGATCGGGCACGTCCTCGACGCTGACGTGCTCTCGACCTTGATACGTGAGTGCCTTCATGACGCAGACATACCCCGGAGCGCCGCGGGCCACACCAAGCATGGTGGGCGTAGGTTTCGGCGCCATGTGGTCCTCAACCAGCCCGGCGGCCGCCGTGGCCGCCCACGCATCCCTCGCCGTCCTTGCGGCGGTTCTCACTGCAGCCGTGGCCGGCTGCTCTGGCGACGAGGCAGCGACCGTTGACGGCGTCGAGGTGCCCGATGGCTACGAGGTCACGCTCATCGCCGATGGGCTCGACAGGCCGACCCAGCTCACACCGGGGCCCGACGGTTCGCTGCTCGTCGCCCAGCTCAACGGCGCCGAGGGTGAGGAGTCGGGCCAAGTGCTGCGCCTCGACCCCGGAGACTCCGCCGAACGGACCGTTCTGTTCGACGGGCTCGTCACGCCGACCGGCGTGGTTGCCATCGGCTCGGACGTGTGGGTGATGGAGCAGCGCCGGCTGTCGCGGGGAGCCGTGACGGGCGGCAACTTGGAGGTGGTCTTCGACGAGTTGCCTTACAACGACCGCTCGGAAGGCACGTTGAGCGTCGACGAGCAGGGTCGGTTGTTGTACAACACGTCGGGCTCCGTCGACGGCGTCGAGGCCGCCGAGGGTTCGGGCGTGTTGTGGGCACTCGCGCCGGGGTCCGAGCCCGAGCCTCTGGCCACCGGTTTCAAGCACGCGTACGCCCGCACGTTCGACGATGAGGGCACGCTCTGGCAGACCGAGGTCTCCGACGGTACGTACGACGGCCAACCACCCCCCGACGAGCTGGTGGCCGTGGAGCCCGGCGACGACTTCGGCTGGCCGCAGTGCATCGGCGACCGCCAGCCAGTCGAGTCCTACGAGGGCACGCAGGAACGCTGCGCCGACACGCCGAGGCCGCAGGCGCTGTTCGCGCCTGGGGCCACTCCCACGTCGGTCGCTGTGGCGCCGTGGGACCCCGACGTGCTGCTCGTCGCGCTGTGGAACGAGCGCCGCATCGTCACGGTGGACCGGACCCGCGGTGACGGCCCGGTGCGCCCGGAGACGTTCCTCACCGGCATCGAGCGCCCCCAACACCTACTCGCCGACGGCGAGCGGCTGCTGATCACTGATTTCGAGGACGGGCGACTCCTCGCCGTCACCGCTGCGGAGGGATGACTGACGCTTAGCGCCCGGCGAGTGCCGCCACCACTGGGGCGAAGGACTCGACGTCCTCGCCACCCACGGTGATGTAG
>JACDHN010000376.1:2706-2915 GCA_013821025.1 Acidimicrobiia bacterium
GTTCCCGGCGGGCCGCCAGATCGTCGGCGATCTGATCGGGCGAGCCGATCACGGCGAACGGCGTATCGCGGATCAGCTCGGGGTCGACACGGGCGAACGCCGCCATGTCGGCCACCGCCTGATCGCGGTCGTCGGTGACGGAGACGAAGAACGTCCTGATGTTCAGCTCGATGTCACCCAGCCGGTCACCGGCCGCCTGTTGCACGACG
>JACDHN010000377.1 GCA_013821025.1 Acidimicrobiia bacterium
CCAGCAGCTCGCCGGCTTCGAGGCGTCGCTCTCCAGCTTCCTCGCCGATTGCAGCAAGCGCACGGCATGCCCGTTCCACAACGACGGCAACGCCGAGGGGGCCTACGACGAGCTGCTCCGGCAGCTCGACGAGAGGCCGATCCCAACTCGGGGCGATCGACCCGACGCCAACCATGGCGTCGCCATCCAGGCGACGATCACGGCGTTGTACAGCGCCAGCCTGTGGCCGCAGTTGGCCCAGGCGTTGGCCGATGCTCAGGACGGAGACGGCGCCGGGCTGATCGACCTGTTCGACTCCTACTTCCAACGCTCACCTGACGGCACCTGGGGTGACGAACTCGAGGCCTTTCAAACCATCGTGTGCATGGACTCGGCCGACCGCAAGTCGGTCGAGGAGGAGGACGCCCAGGCCCCCGAGTACCAGGCCGTCGCTCCCCGGCTGGCACCCGGGGACGCCGGCGACTACTTCTGCACGTTCTTCCCCCAGTCGACCGACCCTCGCGTCGAGATCACAGGGCAGGACGCCGGTCCGACGCTCGTCATCGGCACCACCGGTGACCCGGCGACCCCGCTGTCGAGCACCGAGGTGATGGCCGAGTCGCTGGAGGAGGGGGTGCTGTTGGTGGTCGACGCCGACGAGCACACCGGGTACTCGGCCAGCGAGTGCGCCAAGGACGTCGTGCATCGCTACCTGATTGACCTAAAAGTGCCCGACGAGGGCACCGAGTGCTGAGGCTCGCCGCCGGCTGTTGGCGCCACCCTGGCGGAAGGAGTGGGATTCGAACCCACGGAGACCCAAAGGACCTCAACGGCTTTCGAGGCCGTCCCATTCGTCCGCTCTGGCATCCTTCCGTCGCAGGAGGCTACCTGCAGCTGACGTCAGGTCGTGGTGGAGGAGTCGGGAGGCGGAGCGTCGACGGCAGTCGAGGGATCGGGTGAGCCAAGAGACTCCTCGCCGAGTGCGTCACGCATGCGGTCCTGCCACGAGGCCGGCACGTTGGCGTAGACGAGGCGGGCGCCGGCGAAGCGCCGGAGCTCATCGAACACGGCCTCGGTGTTCACTCGGCCGAGCAGCACGGCCACGATCGTGGTGCCGGGGGCGACTGCCTGGCGGAACCAGTCGACCCACTCGTCGGGGATGCCATGGTCGATCACCTTGGCCGTGATGGCGCCGGCGCCAGCGCCAGCCGCGGTGCCGGCCAACCAGCCGACGGGACCGCCAAGGATCAACCCGAACAAACCGGCCCACACGGCCCCCGACACGGCCGTGGTGGACGTCTGCAGGTCCCGGGTCTCGCGCACCATCACCTTGCCGTCCTTGTTGCTGACGACGAACACCGCATCGCGCAGGTCGAGCTCGTGCCGCGAAGCCAGGCGTGTCGCCGCTGTCAGGAACTCCTGAGCGCGGAACGTGTCTTCGAAGGCGATGCCGACGAGCGTCTCGGTCTGCTCGTCGCCGGGGGCTGCGTGGTCGGTCATTGTTCCAGTGTTTCACGGCGGACTGGCTGGACACGCTGGAGGAAGCCGACGATCCCGTCGTTGAACGTGTCGTTGCGGTCGCCGGCCACCATGTGACCGGCCCCTGCCACGTCGACGAACTCGGCATGGGGGACAAGATCGAGGAACCGCCTCGCCCCTCGCTCGGAGAGCAGATCGCTGTTCCGCCCCCGCACGAGCAGCGTCGGCACGCTCAGCGAAGCGGCGTCGCGCTCCAGGCGCTGACGGTGCAGGATCGTGCGCGGCTCATCGACCTTGGGGTCACGCATGATGCGAGGATCCCAGTGCCACCGCCAACGCCCGTCGTCCCCCTGGCGCACGTTCTTGCGCAGCCCGGACAGGTCGCTCGGGCGTGGCCGGTGCGGGTTGTAGGCGGCGACCGCGTCGGCCACCTCCTCCAGCGAGGCGAACCCGTTCGGGCGTGCGCGCATGAACTGTCCGATCCTGGCGATGCCCTCGAGCTCTAGGTGGATGGCCACGTCGACGAGTACGAGCGCCGATGCCACTGCGGACTGATCGGGCATCTCGGCGATGGCCACCAGCGAGCTGAGACCACCGAGCGAGGCACCCACGAAGGCGGGAGGAGCACCCATCCACGCAGCAACCCGACGCAGATCCTCGGCGTGGTCGGCGAGGTCGTAGCGCCCCTCGGGCGACCACGAGCTGTCGCCATGGCCGCGCAAGTCGACAGTGACCGCCTGGTAGCCGCTCGTGCCGAGCCACCGCGCCGTGCCGCCCCACGAATGGCGGGTCTGACCGCCGCCGTGGGCCAGCAGCACACCCGGCGCCTCCTCGTCCCCGTACGCATCGAGCACGAGCGTGACGTCATCCCCAGGAACCTCGACGCCTTCTGGCATGCCCTCGGGACGGTAGTCAGCGACGGCGTTCGGCGAAGAAGGAGCGCAGCAACGCCGCCGATTCAGCAGCCATCACGTCGGCCACCACGTCGAGGCGATGATTGAGCCGGGCGTCGGTGACGATCGTGTAGAGCGAGTGCACGGCGCCGGCCTTGGGGTCGCGGGCCGCGTACACGAGCGCTTGTACGCGGGCGTTGACGAGCGCTCCGGCGCACATGACGCACGGCTCCAACGTGACCACGACGGTGCAACCGTCGAGGCGCCAGCTGCCGAGCACCTGGGAGGCGTCGCGCATCGCCAGCAGTTCGGCGTGCGCCGTGGGATCGCCCGAGAGCTCGCGCTCGTTGTGGCGGGCGGCGATGATCTTTCCACGGCAGACGACGACGGCACCGACCGGCACGTCCCCGTGTGAGACGGCGGTGCGTGCCTCCTCGAGCGCCTGGCTCATCGGGATCTCCCACTCGACGGACACGGCGGAGGGAGTGGGATTCGAACCCACGGTGAGTCTCCCCACACACGCTTTCCAAGCGTGCCGATTCGGCCACTCTCGCACCCCTC
>JACDHN010000378.1 GCA_013821025.1 Acidimicrobiia bacterium
GCCTTGGTCTCCCCTGTCGACCAGCATCCTGGCGGCATCTCTTGGCTCGATGGGCGTCTGGGCGATTTGCGACGGGGGCAGGTGGTAGTCGAACTCCTCCAGTCGCACGGCGGCTCAGGCTATGACCGTGTGCCACGATCGGACGATGACCGAGCCCACGCCCCCGGCCAGGACCGAGCGCGTCGAGCGCGACGACGGCACCATGGACCTTCACCTCTGGCTGCCGGAGGGGGCCGACGCCGGGCACCCGGTTCCCGGCCTCGTGCTCGTACACGAGATCTTCGGCGTCGGCGAGTACATCGCCGATGTCGCTGCTTCGCTCACGGCTCAGGGCTATGCCGTGGGAGCCCCCACCGTGTTCTGGCGCTTCGCCCCCGGATGGGCGGCGAGCCACGACGCCAAGGGCATGGCGGCATCGCTGCAGAAGGCGCAGCAGCTCGACGTGCCGACGGCGATCACGGACTGCGCCGCCGCCCTCGATGCACTCGGCGCCCAGCCCGAGGTCGTGGGAGCGCCCGGCGTCATCGGCTTCTGCCTCGGCGGCACACTGGCGTTCGGGACGGCCGTCCAGGCGGCGCCTTCCGTGTGTGTGAGCTACTACGGGTCGGGGGTGCCCGGGATGCTCGACCGGCTCGACGACGTCACCTGCCCGACGTTGTTCCACTTCGGCGCGCGCGACGACTACATCGCCAGCGACGACGTCGCTGCCGTCGCTACCGCAATCGAAGAGCGCGACGGTTTCGTGCTCAACGTGGAGGACGCAGGGCACGCCTTCGACAACCATCGCGCGGACATGTTCTACGTGCAGAACGCCTCCGACGCGGCCTGGGCCAAGACACTCGCGTTCCTCAACACACACCTACCGCCGGGCCGTTCAGTCGAACAATGACCGCGAACCGCCCTCGTCAGGGCGCGGCGCCGCCAAACCCAGGTGCTCGAACGCCGCCGGCATGGCGACGCGGCCCCGTGGTGTGCGGGCGATCATTCCGCGCTGGATCAGGAACGGCTCGTACATGTCCTCCACCGTCTCGGGCTGCTCACCGATGCTGATGGCCAACGTCGACAGCCCGACTGGCCGGCCCCGGAACTGTTCGCACAGCACGCCGAGGATGGCGCGGTCGACCTTGTCGAGCCCAAGGTCGTCGACGCCGAACAGCGCCAGGCCCTCTCGAGCCACGGTGGCGTCGATCACGCCGTCGACGCGCATCTCGGAGAAGTCGCGCACGCGGCGCAGCAGTCGGTTGGCGATGCGCGGCGTGCCGCGCGAGCGTCTGGCGATCTCCCACGCTCCTTCGATGTCGATCTGCACCCGGAGGATGCCCGCCGCCCTGACCACGATGGCTTGCAGATCGTCCGTGCCGTAGTAGTCGAGGCGGGCCACGAGCCCGAACCGGTCGCGCAGCGGACCGGTGATCATCCCCGTCCTCGTCGTGGCACCCACGAGCGTGAAGGGCGGCAGCGTGAGCCTGATGCTCGACGCCGCAGGACCCTTGCCGACCACGATGTCGAGCTGGAAGTCCTCCATCGCCGGGTACAGGATCTCCTCGACGACGCGCGACAGGCGATGGATCTCATCGACGAACAGCACGTCGTGGGGTTCCAGCTTCGTCAGGATGGCGGCGAGATCGCCGGCCCGCTCCAACGCCGGACCCGATGTGACATGCAGCGCCACGGCCATCTCCGTGGCGACGATGCCGGCCAGGGTGGTCTTGCCGAGGCCCGGCGGGCCGGCGAACAGCAGGTGGTCGACCGCCTGACCGCGCTTGCGCGCCGCCCCGAGCACGACCTGCAGATGCTCCTTCAGCTCGGGTTGACCGACGAACTCGTCGAGGCTGCTCGGTCGCAGGCCGGCTTCTACGGCCTCCTCATCGGGGTCGGCCTGGCCGGGATCGACGAACTCGTCACGCACGGCGCGCCCCGAGCTGCTTGAGCGCGTCGCGCAACATCGTCGCCGCGTCGGCGTCGATCGGCAGTTCGCGAAGCGCCCCGCGAATCTCATCGGGCGAATAGCCGAGGCCGGCCAGTGCCTCACGCACCTCTGAGATCGCCGACGGCGCGCCACTCGGCCCCGCCACGGGTCCTGAACCTTCGAAAACGGGCACGGACAACCGGTTGCGCAGCTCGATGATCAGCCGCTCGGCCGTCTTCTTGCCAACGCCCGGCACCAGCATCAGCGCTGCCGGGTCACCCTCGCCGACGATGTCGGCAAGCACGGTGGGCGGGTGCGTCGACAGGATTGCCAGGGCAAGCGCCGGGCCGACGCCGTGGGTCGACAACAGCAACCCGAACGTCGAGCGCTCGTCACGCGTTGCGAACCCGTACAGCGTCTGGGCGTCCTCTCGGATGTGGTGGTGGATGTAGAGGAACACGGACGTTGTCGGCTCCAGCTCGGCCAGCACCCGCGGTGACACGACGACGTCGTAGCCGACACCGTTGACATCGACGAGCACGCGACCCTCGAGGTCCCGCTCGAGCACCTCGCCGCGCAGCGACCCGATCATCACCGGCCTCCTGCGATCTGTGCCGCAACACTGGCCCGCAGCGGCGCCATCGCCAGGTGGCAGAGCGCCAACGCTGCGGCATCGGCAGTATCGGCAGGCTTCGGCAAGGCGGCCAGACCGAGCCGTAGCTTGACCATCTTGGCCACCTGCGCCTTGTCGGCACCACCCCATCCGGCGACGGCGTCCTTCACCTGGTTCGGTGAGTACTGCACCACCTCGCATCCTCGGGCGGCGGCGATGGCGAGTGCCAGCCCGCTCGCCTGCCCAACGCTCATCGCCGTGCGCACGTTGACCTGGAAGAACACCTGCTCCACGGCCACGGCTGCCGGCCGGTACTCGTCGAGCAGTGCCGTCAGCCGGCCCGCCAGCTCCGCCAGCCGCTGCGGCAGCGCATCGGCTGGCGGGGTGCGC
>JACDHN010000112.1 GCA_013821025.1 Acidimicrobiia bacterium
CGCCACGTCTGGCAGGCCCTCCCGCGCTTCGAGTGGACATCCCGCTCCCACACGACGATCCGTGCTGGAGGTGCCCGATGGACACACGAGCGACGGTGGAGCTCGGCGTGCTCGGAGCGCTGCGGGCGCGTGCCACTGGCGTCGAGGTCGACATCGGTCCTCCGCAGCGACGAACCGTGCTGGCTGTGCTGATCTGCGGGGCCAGCCAGGTGATCCCCACCGGCCGGCTGCTCGATTGCATCTGGGACGACACCGCCAGTCCGTCGGCCATCGGATCGCTGCACACCCATGTGTCCAGACTGCGCAAGGAGCTCGGACCCGACGTGATCGTCCGTCATCCGTACGGCTACGCGCTGCAGCTCCGGCCCGACCAGCTCGACGCCGATGTGTTCTCCAGTTGGGTCCGGCGGGGCCGGTCGTCGGTCGCCAAGGGGCAGTTGCACGGCGCGCTCAGCCTCCTATGCCATCATCGTGTCATGACGACCGCTGTGCGCACACGCTCGTCGGCTCTCGTCGAACGGGCCTCGGGCTGGGTGATCGGCGGGGCGCGGATCCTTGCCGGGTTGCTGTGGCTCGCCAACCTGCACTGGAAGATTCCGCCGACGTTCGGCGAGGACAGTGGGGGTGGCCTCTACAAGTACTCGGAGTCGGTCACCCGGAACTCCACGTGGGCGCCGTTCACCTGGGTGACCGAGGAGCTGATCCTCCCGAACTTCCGGTTCTTCGGATGGGTGACCCTGGTCGTCGAGATTCTACTGGCGTTGCTGCTGCTGGTCGGGTACCGAACCCGCATCGTGGCGCTGGTCGGCGCCGCGTGGTCGGTGCCGATCCTGCTGTCGGTCATCTACTTCGACGGCGCCGACGAGTGGTCGTGGTCTTACCTGATGATGATCGGATTGCACCTCCTCCTGTTCGCTACCGATGCCGGCCGCCACCTCGGGCTCGACGGGGTGCTCGGGCGCGGCGGCGTCGCGGCGCAGCGTGCCCTGACGATCGTCGGGTCTGTAGCCATCGGGGTTGGCGTGCTCGGACTGTTCGTTGCCCGCTCGGTCTCGTTCGTCGGGTCGGAGGCGGCGTTGCTCGGCAGCGACGCCGGGTTCGCCGACCCGGACGGTGGGATCACCCGGCGTTGGGAGCTGAAGTTCGTGTTCTTCAACCCGCTGTGGGCGCTGCTCACGATCCTGTTCGGTGTGCTGTTCGTGATCGGTTCCCGCGGTGCACGAATGGCCCGGCTGGCGCTCGCCGGAGGTGCCGGGTTCGGGGTGATCGCGGTCGTGGTGTTCATCACGCAGAGCTTCGACTACCTGCGCGACGACGGAGGGGTTCAGGTCGTCTCGACGGCGTCCAACGCTGCGTTGTGGGGAGCGTTCGCCCTGGCCGGCGTGCTCCTCGCCCGTCGATCGTCAGCGGTTGCGGTTCCCGCCTCGGACGGATGACGCGGAGGGCGGCGCGAGTAGCCGTCGCGACTGCCTGGTGTGGTGCACTCGCGCTCCTTGCCGTCAGTGTCGTCTGGGGCGCGCTTACCAGCGCGAGTCGCCGGAGGTCTTTCTCGGCGCGGCGCCGCTGGTGGGGCGTAGCTTTGCCGACGGTTGGGACTGGCGGTTCGGCTGGGGGCTGGTTGCCGCCGCCGTGATGGCGGTAATCGTCGTCGGCTCGGTCGTGCGGGGCTGGTGATGGCGGACCCGCTTGCGGTCGGTCGCCGCCGTGTCGTCGTTGGGCTCTGGCGCGTTCGCGCTGTTGCTGGCGCTGACCGATGGCGCCGATGGCGTGCTCCATGGCGCCGTCCACCCCAGCGAGTACCTGGCGAACCTCACGACGGCGCCCCCGGCGGGTGAGTTCGTGCGGACGTTCGTCGAGCGGATCGACGAGTACTCGGTCCACGTGCGGGGTCATCCGCCCGGCTCGTTTTGGTGCTGAAGGCGCTGGACCGCGCTGCTTTCGGTCGCCGCAACGATGGCGCTGACTGCCGGTGTGCTCGTGACCGTGTGGGTCACGGTTGATGCGGACTGGATGCGGCGCGTTGCCCCGTTGCTGGTCGTGCCGCCGTATGTGTTGTGGGCGGTGACGTCTGGGGACGCCGTTTTCGCGGCGGTCGGCGCGTGGGGGGTTGCCGCCTGCGCCTTCGGTCTTCGCACGTCCGGGTGGCGGGCCGTCGTTGCCGGCGCCGTCGGCGGCCTGCTGCTGGCCTCGTTGCTGTTCCTGGCCTATGGCGGCGCGACGTTCCTGCTCCCTCCCGTTGACGATGGCGGTGTCCGCACGGCGGTCAGGTGCGCCCGGCAAGGCACGAACCGTCGCCGCCGCGATCGGCGTGGCCGTAGCGGTCACGGCTGCCTTCGCCGTTGCGGGGTTCTGGTGGTTCGCCGGCGCGGCCGAGACCCGCCTGCATCGGCTGTGCCGTCCGGTCCGGATGCTGCCGATGACCCGCGACCTCGATGACGTCAACGACCTGCGCGACCATGCCCGCTCGGACGAGCCCGGGCGGTTGGCGACAGTCGCCCGGTCGGTCGTCGACCGCCTCGGCTGATCCGAAGCGTCGAGACCTCGCTACCGGTGCGTGAATGGTGGGCTGGCGGGACCGACCGGCCCCGGGTTCGTCATGCTCAACGTATGCCGAGGTTGGCGTCGTTGCCGGGCGGCAACCCCCGCACGGCTGACAGCAGCGCGTTGGCCGGGACTGACAGTGGCAGCACCGTCCTGGTGATCAGGAGATCGGTGTCGAGCCGGCCGGCCCGCACGGTCGGACCGAAGCTGCCCCAATACGCGCCATCTGCGGTGATCGTCAGCTCGCTCGGGATGTCGCGGGCCACCGCCGCGACCCCGAGACCACGCTCGTCGGCCCGACCGCGTCGCACGATCGGCCGCACGAGATGATCCTCGGGCGCGACCCCGAGCGACAGAACCAGTTCCTTCAACGGTTCGAGTGCCGGGTCGTCGAGCGGGCCGGCGGTCGTCGTAGCGATGCGCACCCGCACTCCGAGGGCGATGAGCTGCGGGACCGCCTCGACCACCTTGGCGAAGTTGTCCGGTCCGCGCGCCATGTCGTTCACATCAGACAGATGCGAATCGAGCGAGATCTGCACGGCCACACCATCGCGGGCCAAAGGGCGCGCCCGCTTGATCCGGTCACCGACGAAGAGGGTGCCGTTGGTGAGCACGACGACCGGGAGGTGCTCGGCCATCGAGGCGATCGTGTCCGGTAGCCAGGCCAGCAGCATCGGCTCGCCACCCGTGACCCCGAGGCCCGTGAAGCCGAGAGCCGCTGCCTCGCCGGCGACGCCGAGCATCAGCTCGGGGGTGAGCTGGCGACGCTCGCTGCGCGGCGAGGACTCGGTGAGGCAGTACGAACAGGCCAGGTTGCAGTGATAGTTGGAATAGAGCCACACCCGCCCTGGCAGCTCCCCGGCGGCGATCGCGTCCGCGATCGGACCAGCGGTCGCAACGACGGTCACGTCAGCCCCGCTGACGCGAGACGGGTCTCGACGTCAGGCGATGTCGGCAGCTCGAACCCGGTCGCGAACCGGTTCAGGAACATCGTGGCCCCGATTGTGACACTGAGCTCGACCAGCACGTGCGCCGGCCAGTGCTCGCGGGCCGATGTCCACACGTCGTCGGGCACGGGACCCGTCGCGCCCGCCATCGCATCGATCCAACCGATCAGGGCACGCTCGCGCTCGTCGTGGAAGGCAGATTCGATGGAGACGTCACCGCGCAGGGCGCGGATCTCGGCGACGTCGAGACCGGCGTCGAGCGAGACGGCCGTGTGGGCGGTGACGCAGTAGCGGCAACCCTGCAGCACGGACGTGCGCAGGATGGCGAACTCCTTGTGCCGGGACGCTGCCGCGCCGTCACCGAGCGCGGCCCCGACGAACCCCAGCGTCGGACCCAGGAGCTCAGGGACACTGGCGAGGGCGGCAACGATCGGTCCGGGGTCCCCGCCGTCGAAGTATGCCTCGGCGGAGATCGGCGCGTTGGCGACATCGAGGAGCTCAACCCTGGCCATCGCCACATCATCGCTCATCGCGTCGTGCTTCGCTTGCCCGACCCGAGGGTTTCTTAATTGTTGAGGGTCGACGTCCGGCCTGCCGGGCCACCGGATCCTATGCTCGCGCTCGTGATCGACGGCGACGAGGCACTCGAACGTCGACACGGGACACCGTCTGGTGGACGGCACCCGCGACAGGTGTCAGCTGGTACCAAACCTCACCTGAGCCTTGAGCGACCCTCGTGCGCCGCGTGTCGGTGCCGACGGACCTTGTGTCGATCATCGGCGCCGGCCAGTCGGCACTGGTCGCCCATCTGATCGACGGCGGCTACCGACAGCTCGTCGCGGTCGACATCTCCGGCATCGCACTCGAATGCCTCCGGGCGTCGCTCGCCGTGACCGACGCTGTGACGTTCGTCCAGGCGGACGTGCGCTCCGTGACCTTCGAGCGGTCCGTGGACGTGTGGCACGATCGGGCCACGCTTCACTTCCTGACCGATCCAGCCGATCGCATCGCGTACGCCCGCCGGGCGGCGGCCGCTGTGCGCCCGGGCGGTTACCTCGTCCTCGCCGAGTTCGCACCCGACGGTCCATCCCAGTGCAGCGGACTGCGCGTCGAGCGTCACGACGCGTTATCGCTCGCCGCCCTGTTCGGCGACGCCTTCACGGTCGTCGACACCTTCGAGCGGGGGCACATCACCCCATCGGGGTCTGAGCAGCGATTCCTTCACGCGCTGCTACAACGACCACCTCGACCACGCTGGCGTCGAGGGCGAGGTTCTCACCACGATCCACGACCGTGGCTGCGGGCGCCGCCGCGTCGATGCGGAACAAGCCCACGTCAGAGCGGTAGAGGGTGCCGTCTGCTGTCGTGCCCTGCACGACGTAGCGGTACTCGACACCTGCCTCGACGTCGGGAAGCACGACGTCGTGCTGTTCGATGCCGGTGCCGTTCATCGACAAGCTGTTGTTGAACCGTCCGAACGAGTCGTCCTCGCCCCACACGATGGCGCAGATCATCGGCTCGGTCGTCGTCACACGGAGGATGCCTCGCCCGGGATCGGTCGGGTCGCCCTCGAACACGAGCTCGCTGGCCTGTACCTCCTCGAAGGGCAGCACTGTGGTTATCGCATTCGGCCCCGATTGCTCATCCTCACCGCCGCACGAACCGACGGCCAGCAGCGCTGCGACGACCACCGGGAGCCGCCACACGGCGTTCGCGAACAGCGGACATCGTCGCATCATGCGCCGACGCTACAGACGCAAAGACGCGCGATCACCCCAACCATCGCACAGCAGCCGAGCCCGAGCTCGGGTCTGACTTGACCGGAGGGTCAGGGACGATCGGCCTCAGGAGCCGATCGCCACAGGGAGACCGGCTGCTTCCATTCTGGAAAGCCATCCTGGAGACGTCGCGCTCGGTAGCCGCGCCGGTGCAACTCACGCACGGCCTCGTCGGCGTAGACGCAGTACGGCCCACGGCAGTAGGCGACGACCTCTGCGTCCTTCGGAAGGTTCCGCAAGCGTCGCCGCAGCTCGGCCACCGGGATCGACCGGGCGCCGGCGATGTGCGCCGAGCGGAACTCCGGTTCCGGCCGAACATCGAGCACGATCAGGTCGCCGCGACGCAGGCGGGCAGCAAGCTCATCGCGGACGATCATCTCGAGTTCGCCGCGGTCGCCGAGATAGGCGTCCGCGAGCTGTTCGATCCCGGCGACGTGCTCCCCAGCGACATTGCGCATGGCCGCCCAGAGCGCGCCTACGTGGTCGCTCGCCAGGCGGTAGTAGATGCGCTTGCCATCCCGGCGGGTACGCACGAAACGTGCGCACGCTCCGGGCACCTCCGTGGGTGCGCTTCTTCGGGCGGATCACCGCAGCGCTGGTGTTCTCGGTGGCTTCTCTGGTGCCGCTGGCCGTCGTCGCTGCGATGACGACCGATGTGTCGCCCTCGGCGGGCAGGTTTGGCTCCGTGCTCGTCGCCGTGCTCATCGGCAGTGTGCCCTTCGGTCTGTTCGGGATCGCCATGGGCTACTGGGTGCACCCCAAGGGAGCGCTCGCTGTCACGAACCTGATCTACTTGCCGCTCGCCTATCTCGGTGGCTGTTCCAAGGCGAGGAGGCGCTTCCCGATGCCGTGTCGCGCTGGTCGGCATGGCTGCCGACTCGCACCTGGAACCAGGTCGTGCAGAACGCCGCTTTCGCCAGCCCGGAGCTCGACGCCTGGCTCGGTCTCGCCGCCTGGGCTGCAGTGTTCTTCGGCGCCGCATGGCTCGGCTACCGCCGCGACCAGGGCCGCAACTACCGCTGATGGATGGGACGCGGCTGCGTTAGACTACGCGCCGTCTCGCCAGGGTCAGACTGCGATCACGTGCACGTCGTCGCTGCCAAGCCCAGTCATCGCCCGGTCGAACGTGACCACTCGAGCCCCGTGCCGCCGGGCGATGCCGAGCAGGTGAGCGTCAGTGACCTGACGGTGACCCACGAGCCGTTCGTGCGGCACCAGGGCGTTGTCCACGAACCCAGCGTCGTCGGGGAGGAACCGATGCGATGGCGTCTTGATCAGCGCGGCCAGGACGGCGACGGCCTCTCGGACCGCCAGCGCTTCCCCGACCGCAGCGGGGTTCGAGGACACGCGCACGAAGCCGGTCTGGGTCACGGGCGTCGTCGCCCATGTCTCTGCGCCCAGCGCGGCGTACCAGCGGCGGGTTGCGGCGTGGTGGATGTGGGCTTCCCAGACCAGCGCCACCAGCACGTTGACGTCTGCCAGCGCCGTCATGCATCGTCGAGTGCTCGCAGCACCATCTCCGACGTGATGACCCGCGAGCCGGGACGCGTCCTGACAATGGGCATTCCGTCGATGAGCTCCACATCGGCCGGCTGCAAGCCGGCGCGGGCGAGGGCAGACACGATCGCCCCGATGGACCGGCGACGGGCTTTGGCGATCTCCCGCGCCGCCTCGAGCACGTCATCATCGAGGTCCAGAGTGGTGCGCATCATCACGATGTTACCGCATCAGGACAGAGAGATCACCTGTCGTCACTCGACGCAGGACGAGGTCACCTAACCTCCGAGGTGTGAGAGACCTCAAGGCCGAGCGCATCCTCGAACGACTCCGCGAGAGCGGCGGTCGGGTCACAAGTGCCCGGCGGCTGATCGTGGAAGCCATGCTTGCCGGCGGCGACCATCACCTCACGGCGGCCGACATCGTCGAGATCGTCCGCCGCGATGACCCCGTCTTCCACGAGTCCACCGTCTATCGGACGCTCGAACGGCTCACGGAGCTCGGCATCGTCCGCCCGGTTCAGCTCGTGCCCGGCGCGACCGTCTTCCACCTCGTGGAGAACGCGCATCGCCACAACCACTTGGTCTGTGACGATTGCGGCACGATCATCGAGGCGCGCGTCGACCTTCTCGACGTTCTGGCCAGCGATGTTGCTCGCAACCACCGCTTCACTCTGCAGACCGAGGCGGCCCCCCTACACGGTCGCTGCGAGGCGTGTCAGCACGCCGACGCCGCCTCGAACCGGGCGGCTGACCCCGCGCCATAGCGGATCGGGATCGGGCTCACGAATATCTCACCTCGTTGCCGAGGATACTGTAGCGAGCTTGTTGCAGCTGCGAGTTGTCGGCGATTAGGGTTTGGAAATGAGGCAATCTCGCATCTCGAGTCTGCTCGCCATCTTCGTGCTGATCAGCGCCGGGTGCGGGGACGATGACGGAGGCGATTCTGAAGGCAGTTCCGGGGGCAGCGATGGAGAAAGTACAGCGGCCGATGGAGGTGATCAGCTGACGATCGCGACGACCGTGGCTCCGATCACGAGCATCGTGTCGAACATCGTCGGTGATCGCGCCGAGGTGGTCGGGATCGTGCCTGAGGGCACGAACTCGCACACCTTCGAAC
>JACDHN010000113.1 GCA_013821025.1 Acidimicrobiia bacterium
CTCGTGCGGTGGTGGGATGCTCTCCACGAAGTCGAGAGCCTAGTGAGCGTTCACTGGCAGTTGTCATCGCCTCTCATCCCGATCTCGCAAGGGCGCCACACGGCTACGCTCACGAACGTGCAGGCTCCGGTGGAAGGCGACAACTGGCTGACGTTGGTGCAAGCTGCGCTCCCGATCTGCGAGGCGTACGAGTGGGCCGTTCGCCCTGATTGTGGCGCTGTGGTGCTGTTCTCGGGCACGGTGCGGGACCATGCCGACGGTCGTGACGACGTCCAGTCGCTGACGTACGAGGCCTACGCCGGCCAGACCGAGCAGAGCTTCGCCGACGTCGTCGACGAGGTCCGTCGCCGTTGGCCGACCACGGGACGGGTCGCGATCTGGCACCGGTCGGGCGAGCTGTCCGTTGGCGAGTCGTCCGTCGTCGTCGTCGTGTCGGCGCCGCACCGGGCCGAGGCGTTCGCCGCTGGACGCTTCGCCATCGATGCCGTCAAGGCCTCCGCGCCGATCTGGAAGAAGGAGTCGTGGGCAGGCGGCACCGATTGGGGCACCGGTGCCACCGACATCACCACCCCATCAGGCGTGCCATCAGCGGCATCAGCGGGATCAGCGGGATCAGCGAAGGACGAATCGGTCGAGGGCGGCGCGCCCCGGTGACAACGGCGCTCATCATCGGGGCGGTGGTGCTGATCGTGCTCGCCGGAGTACTGCTGGCGATGCGCCGTCGTCGGGCCAATCTCGATCCCGTTGCTGCCTTCCAGCGTCACATCGACGCCTTGTCGCCCCAGGCCCGGCGACCGACCGTCAACCGCGTCCAGGAGCTCGACGAGGGCCGCCGGGGCGCAGACCCCAGGACCGACGACGATGGCGCGTGACCTGGCGATCGACCTCGGCACGGCCAACACGCTCGTCTACATGAAGGGTCGCGGCATCGTCCTGAACGAGCCCTCCGTGATCGCCCTTAACCGTCAGACGGGCGAGGTGCTGGCCACGGGGCTCGCCGCCTGGCAGATGATCGGGCGCACGCCGGGCTACATCGTCGCCGTTCGGCCGCTGCGGGGCGGGGCCATCACCGACTTCGAGATCACCGAGCGCATGATCCGGCTGTTGCTGCAGCGTGTTGGCGTCAGCCGTTTCACCCGGCCGAAGGTGGTCATCTGCGTGCCCTCGGCCATCACCGAGGTGGAGCGCCGCGCCGTGACCGACGCCGCCCGCCGCGCAGGCGCTGCCGACGCCAACCTGATCGAGCAGCCGATGGCTGCTGCGATCGGCGCCGACCTGCCGATCGACGAACCCGTCGGCAACATGGTCATCGACATCGGCGGCGGCACCAGCGAGACAGCCGTCATCTCGCTCGGCGGAATCGTGGCCCTCGAGGCCGTCCGTGTCGGTTCGTTCGACATCGACAACGCCATCCAGAACCACGTGCGCCGCGAGCACGGCATCGCCATCGGCGAGCGCACGGCCGAAGAGATCAAGAAGAAGATCGGATCGGCCGACCCGACGCCCGACGAAGCCCAGGCCGAGGTGCGCGGTCGCGACATGATGACCGGCCTGCCCAAGACGGTGCTGTTGACACCGGAGGAGATCCGGGTCGCCATCGAGGATGTGGTCTCGTCGATCGTCGCGTCGGTCGTGCGCTGCCTTGCCAAGGCGCCGCCGGAGCTGTCCCAGGACTTCCTCGTGCGTGGCATGTACCTGGTGGGTGGCGGTGGCCTGCTGCGTGGGCTCAAGCAGCGCATCGCCCGAGAGACACAGGTGCCGGTGAAGATGTCGACGGTGCCGTTGGAGGCCGTGGTGCTCGGTGCCGGCCACGTGATCGAGCACTACGACAAGCTGCGAGGCATGTTCATGGGGGCTCGCCGCTGACATGAGGTGGGGGACCGATGCCGTCGCCGCCATGCGAAAGGGCCTGGACGACATCCGGTCCTCCTTCGACGTGCCGACTGCGTTCCCTGGCGACGTGCTGGCGGCGGCCGAGGCGGCAGCGAGCAGGACCCCCGGTGAGGAGCACATCGACGCCACGGCATGGGAGTTCATGACGCTCGACCCGGCCCCTTCGAAGGACCTCGATCAGGCGTTTGCACTGGAGCGCGATGGCGACACGATCGTGCTGCGGTACGCCATCGCAGATGTGAACTGGTTCGTCACACCCGGCGATCCGCTCGACGCCGAGTCCTGGAAGCGGGGCGTGACCGTCTACCTCCCTGACGGCCGGGCCCCGCTGTACCCGCCGGTGATCTCCGAGGGGGCGGCCAGCCTGCTGCCCGACGAAGACCGGCCGGCCTACGTGTTCACCGTGCACGTCGATCCCCAGGGCGACGCGAAGCTGGCCGGGTGCGAGCGAGCGATCGTACGCAGTCGGGCCAAGTTGGCCTACGACGCGGTCACGCCGTCCGACCTGCCAGAACCGTTCGCCGACCTCTCGGCGAGGATCGTCGCCGCCGAGGAACGGCGCGACGCTCCCCGCGTGGAGTTCCCAGAGCAAGAGCTGGACCGCACTGCCGACGGCTGGCGGCTTGCGTTCCGGCCTCGCCTCGTCAGCGAGCAGCAGAACGCCGGGATGTCGCTGGCCTGCAACCTGGCTGTCGCCGATGCCCTGTTCGCGGCGAAGACCGGCCTGTACCGAACGCTTCCGGAGGTCGAGGAGCACCAGGTAGGGCGGCTGCGGCATTCGGCGCGCGCGCTCGGCCTCGAGTGGTCCGACGATGTGCCACTGGCGAAGTTCCAGCGTTCGTTGCCTGGCGACGATCCCAGCGCAGAGGCGTTCCTGGTCGCCGTCCGTCGGGCGGGAGGCAAGGCCTCGTACGAGGCTTACCGAGAGGGGCACCGGCCGTGGCAGAGCGCCCTGCAGGCCACGTATGTGCATGCCACGGCGCCGCTGCGACGGCTCGCCGATCGCTACGTGATCGAGGCCGCCTACGCCGTGGCCAACGGTCAACCCGTGCCCGATCATGTGACGCAAGCGTTCGCCGGTCTGCCCAATGCCATGGAGTCCGGCGAGGCGCTGGCGAACCAGGTGGAGCGGGCGGCCGTGGACCTGGCCGAGGCCGTGCTGCTCGACGGCCGCCAGGGCGATGTGTTCGACGCGGTCATCATCGACGAGGACGAGCGCGGTGCCCAGGTACAGATCGCTGATCCGGCGATCATCGCTCGCGTGAAGGCTCGCGGCATCGACCCAGGCGACGCCGTGAAGGTCCGCCTCGCCGACGTCGACCTGGCCGGCCGCCGGGTCGAGTTCGAACGCGTCTCCTGACGCCCGACCAGTTCAGGAGGCGGGCTCGACGCGAAGCGGGCCCTCAGTGGCACTGACCACGTACAGCGTGTCGCCGACCTGGTCGACACTGACCGGTGACGCCACCTGGCCGAGCTCGACGACATCGCCGAGACCGTCGTTCTCCACGTCGAGCGCCCACACCTCGCCAGAGCAGTAGTCGGCGAACACGTACCAGCCGTTCAACGCTGGAACGCTGTAACCGCGGAACACGACGCCGCCGCTGATCGAGCAGCGTCCTTCTTCGTGGGTGTACGTGTAAACGGGCGGTGTGTGACCCTCAGCTTCCTGGTCCCCGTTGAACGGGTCGTTGCCCTCGAACGCGCTCCAGCCGAAGTTCGTCCCCTTGCCGGCGCCGAGCCCGCCCGTCGCTGGCGCCATGCTGATCTCCTCCACAGCGTTCTGGCCCACATCGGCGATCCACAGGTTGCCCGTCGCGGCGTCGAACGAGTAGCGCCACGGGTTTCGCAGGCCGACGGACCACACCTCCCCCAACGATCCGGGGCTGCTGATGAACGGGTTGTCGGCCGGCACGTCGAAGCCATCCTCGGCCACAGGATCGATGCGCAACATCTTGCCGAGCGCCAAGGAAGGGTTCTGCGCCGTCCGTTGCGGGTCGCCAGCCGAGCCGCCGTCACCCAAGCCGATGTACAGATAGTCGTCCGGGCCGAACACGAGGTTGCCGCCGTTGTGGTTCGCGTAGGGCTGGTCGACGTTCATCACATCGCGAGCGGAGGCCGGATCGAGTGTGCCGTCCAAGCGCACCGCATACTCGGCGATCACAGTGTCGCCGGACTCGTCGGTGTAGTTGACGTAGGCGAGCGGCAGGGCGGGATGGAACGCCAACCCCAGCAGACCTTGCTCACCGCCGCTCGTGATGCTTGTCGAAACGTCGAGCGCCGGAGTCGCTGCTCCCTGCTCGTCCACGAGCAGCACGACGCCGCGCTGGGCGACGGCATACACCCGCTCGGACGGTCCTGCGACCATCTTCACGAGACCCTGTTCTGCGAGCCCGGTGGGCGTGAGGGTCACCTCGGGCGGTCCGGCCGGCTCGGCCGGTGCTGCGGGTGCGGGCGTCGACGCCGGTGCGCCACTCTGTCGGGTGGTCGGCACCGACGTACCTGCTGTCGGAGTCGGCACCGATCCGCCTTGAGCGACGGAGAGCTGGGGGAGGTCTGGCAGGGTGTCGTCGCTGATCGGATCGTCGCCGGCGCCGCAGGCAGCGAGCAGCAGGACCGCTACGGCCGCCGGAAAGATGCGCCTCATCGCCGCACCCTAACGAGCCCTTCCTGCATCACACTGGCGGCCAGTGCGCCGCCACGCGTGTAGATCTCGCCCCTGGCCAGGCCTCGCGACCCGCTGGTCGAGATGGCCTGCTGCTCGTACAGCAGCCACTCGTCGGCGCGGAACGGGCGGTGGAACCACATGGCGTGGTCGAGGCTGGCCATCTGCAGGTTGGCGTTGTTCCAGCCCAGCCCGAAAGGCAGCAGCGTCGTGTCGAGCAACGTGAGGTCGCTGGCGTACGTGACGACGCAGGCGTGCAGCGTCGGGTCGTCGGGCAGCTCGCCGGCCGCCCGCAGCCACACCTGCTGGCTCGTCGCCGACTGTCCGGTGCGCGACATCGGATCGTCGCGGATGTAGCGCAGATCGATGGGGCGGGGACGGTCCCACGACTCGCCGAGCGTCTCGCGGTGGGGCTCCATGCGCGTCTTCCAGTCGGGAAGCTCATCGGGTTGTGGGAGATCGGGTGGCATCACCTCCTGATGATCGAGGCCATGCTCGGCGATGTGGAAGCTGGCGTGCAGGTTGAAGATCGCCCGGCCGTGCTGGATGGCGACGACACGACGGGTGGTGAAGCTGCGGCCGTCGCGGATGCGGTCCACGTCGTAGAGGATCGGCAGGTTGGGGTCGCCTGGCCGCAAGAAGTACGAGTGCAGCGAGTGCACCATGCGCTCGGGGTCATCGACTGTGCGAGCCGCAGCCACCAGCGCCTGCCCGGCCACCTGGCCACCGAAGACGCGCTGCAGCCCCTCCTCGGACGACAGGCCCCTGAAGATGTTGACCTCGATGGCCTCGAGGTCGAGCAGGCGGATCAACCCGTCGAGCGTGTCCTGGGGCATCGGGCCATGTTGGCATTCACGGTGCGCTCTCGTGGGCGTTCGGGGTCGACGTGTCGTCGCCTGCGCCGGGATCCGACGCTTCATCGTCTCCTGAGCCGCCCTTGGTGAAGAACGAGAACGAGCCGTCCGTCTCGAGCACGCACAGGTCGATGTCGCGCAGGTCACGGATGCCACCGCCCCTAGCTGCTTCGTGCAGGTCGTGCAGCGGTATCCGCTCGCTGTGCAGCACGTCGAGGTCGGCGACACCGTCGCGGACGATGATCGACGGTCGGCCCTCGATTGCCGACTGCGTCGCCGGGAACCGCCACGTGACGTACTGCAACCCGACCGCCATCAGGGCGAACGTGCACACGGCGAGTACGCCTGCAGTCAGTGAGTAGTCCTCCTGCATCACCGTCTGGCCGATCAGGTCGCCGACGGTGACGAGCATGATGAGGTCGAATGCCGACATCTGGGCGATCTCGCGCTTGCCGCCGACGCGCATGGCCACGGCCAGCAGCACCCACACGAACGCGGCGCGCAGCACGATGTCCATCAGGGCATCACCAGCGTGTCGAAGTCGATGCTGACGAGCACGTCGCCGGTTTCGCTCAGCAGCTGTGCGGTGTACGACTCCTTGCCGCCGAGTTGGCCGGGACCGGTGCGGGCGTCGAGGCTGACCTCGAACCTGTTGCCGGCGGGCGGGTCGAACTCGTAGACGACGCGGTCGATCTCGCCGATCTCGGTGGCCGGGTTGGGATACCAGTTCTGGAAGTCGAACACCTCGTAGAACGAGTCGGACACGGCGATGCGCACCGGCCCGTGAAGTCCTGCTCCTGCTCGATGCGCACGCGGAAAGGGGCCGGAACCCCCGAGCGGGTGATCGCCGGGTACTCCACGGTCATGCGATGAGGCCCGATCGTGGCGACCAACGTGGCACTGCGCGGCCCGAACCATCCGAGCAGCGCCACGATCAGCACCAGCGACACGCCCGCCGTTGCGGCGAGGTGCAACAGGCGGCTCCGGCGGGCGGTGAGCCCGTCATCGAGTCCCTGCAGGGTGCTCGTGGCGGACTCCACGGCCCGGTTCCACCCGACCGGTAGGTTGCGCTCGTGGATGCCCCGCCAGTGTCGTGGCGCGAGATCGCCCTCATCACGAAGGGGTTCATGCCCGCCGACGAGGGCGACGCCCTGTACGACGCCGCCCTCGAGGCCGCCCGAGCCGTGCCTGGTGCACCGTTCGTGGAGGTCGGCTCGTACTGCGGTCGCTCCACCATCTGGCTCGCCGCTGCGGCCCGGGGCGTCGACCGGGTCGTGTTCGCCGTCGACCACCACCGAGGCTCGGAGGAGAATCAGACCGGCTGGGAGCACCACGATCCCGACGTGGTCGACGCCAACACCGGGCTGATCGACACGCTGCCGCTCCTTCGCTCGGCGCTGCACGAAGCCGGCGTGGAGCGCCACGTCGTCGTCGTCGTCGGTCGTTCACCCGTCGTCGCCCGGTACTGGAACACGCCGCTGGCGTTCTGCTTCATCGACGGAGGGCATGGCGTCGAACCGGCACGTCACGACTTCGAGGGCTGGGCAGGCCATGTGGCGCCTGGCGGAACGCTGGCGATCCATGACGTGTTTCCTGATCCGACTGACGGTGGACGCCCGCCGTACGAGGAGATCTACCTGCCGGCGCTCGCCGCCGGCTTCGAGGAGCGCTCGGCGACCGGCTCCTTGCGCGTGCTGACCCGCGTCAGCCGTCGGGCTCGTGAGGGATGAACACGCGGGACCCTGGTGTGGCACCGGTGATGGCGTCGGCGGCGAGGATCACAGCCGCCGCCGTGTACGAGGTGCGCTCGTCGACCGGGAAGCGCTGCTGGCCCGGGTACACGATGCCCGTGTAGTACGAGCCGTCACCGAGGCGGTGCACACCGATCCAGGCCAGCAGGTCGGTGGCGGTGGTGGGGTCGCCGATGGCAGCGAAAGCAAGTGACGCTTCAGCCGTCTCCGACGCCGTGATCCACGGCTCGTCGCTCACGCACCGGATGCCCTTGCCCTCCATGGCGAACACATCCCAGCTCTCGGCGAGGCGGGATTTGGCCGCCTCGCCGGTGAGCGACCCACTGAGGACCGGGTAGTACCAGTCCATCGCCCATCGCTCCTTGGGCTCGAACGCCTCTGGGTGATCGTTGATCAGGACGTCGAGCCTGTCCGCAGCGGCCGTCCACACCGGCTGATCGACGCCGAGCACGGTGGCCAGCGCCACGCCGCAGCGCAGCGAGTGGCGGATGCTGGACGAGCCGGTCAACAAGGCGTAGTCCCAGGGACGGTCGTCGATCTCCTCGGCCCACAGGATCGTGCCGTCGCTGCGACGCATCGTGAGCACCCACTCCAATGCCCGCTCCACCGTCGGCCACAACCGTTCGACGAACGCCCGGTCGCCGCTGCTGCACCAGTGGTGCCACAGGCCCGTGGCCACGTAGGCGCACACGTTAGAGTC
>JACDHN010000379.1 GCA_013821025.1 Acidimicrobiia bacterium
GCCCACCACGGACTACGTAGCTCCATGAACCCTGAGCCGGCACCCTCCGTTCGACACGCCTGAGCAGGGCCGTCACGCCGCGGCGGTGGGATGCAACTCTGGGCCGAAGCCGTGCGCCAGTGCCACCACCGACGTGGGAGGCGTCAGCACCTGCACAGATCCTCGGCGCAGGCGCGGGCGCGGGTCGGACCAACCGCCGAACGTGAACGTCATCGTCCGGTCTTCGACGAGCAGACATGGAGCACCCGTCGCATCCAGGACCACGCTGCCGTCGGGAAGGTCGGCATGATCCGCCGTCCACAGCTTCCGGTCAGCTGCGCGGTCGATACCTCGTCCGCGGTTCAGTCGCTCGGCGCCGAGCATCCTGTTCAGTTCGCCCGCCCCCAGCCGGTCCGCGCCCGGCGTCGCTGCGGTCACCGCGTCGCGGTACGACTCGTAGGCGGATCGGCGGCACAGCCCGCACGGCCGGTGAGCGGCCGCCAGGGCGACTGCGTCGTCGAGGAAGAAGATCGGTGTCCAACGGTTCGGCGCCGCCAGCGGGAACCGCCAGTCGCGAAACTGCGTCACGCAGGTGATCCAGAGGTTGCCCCGGTGGTGGCGCGCCACGTCGCCGTCGTCACTCACGAGGCAGCCCCGATTGCCGGTGAACAGTCCCCGTTCGTCGACGGCGTGCAGGTCACCCCATGGGTCGACTCGGTTGCGTCGGGGCATGGGCCGTGCCGTGCCCGATCAGGGAGTCGGCGGAGACGTGATCGTGAACAGGGTCCAGCGGTCGGGATCGACGGTGAGTCGCACCCAACGGGCCGTCGGAGCCCCGTACACCTCGACGCGCCGGAAGGTGTTGACCGTCGAGCCCGAGGCCCGCTGGTGACGTGAATCGCAGATCGGCGGTGGCTGCAGGTTCCACGGCGCGTCGGTCATGTGGGTTGGACGCTAACGCACCGGGTGTTGTTCCCCGACGGCGACCGGCATCCCGCAACGCTGTGCGAGGTCCCTCACCTGAGCAGGACCGACCGCTAACGTGACCGGCGCTGTGTTCCTGAAGAGCTTGTCCCTCAAGGGGTTCAAGTCGTTCGCCGACCCAACCGTGATGCACCTCGAGCCGGGCGTGACCGTCGTCGTCGGGCCGAACGGATCGGGGAAGTCGAACGTCGTGGACGCCATCGCATGGGTGCTCGGCGCCCAGGCGCCCAGTGCAGTGCGCAGCCAGAAGATGGACGATGTGATCTTCGCCGGCACAGCGACTCGGCCTGCGCTCGGCCGAGCCGAGGTCTCGCTCACGATCGACAACTCGGCGGGCCTGCTCGGTCTCGGTTTCACCGAGATCACCGTCAGCCGCATCCTGTTCCGCACCGGCGACAGCGAGTACTCCATCAACGGCGTCCCGTGCCGGTTGCTCGACGTGCAAGAACTGCTGTCCGACGCCGGTGTCGGGCGCCAGCAGCACGTGATCGTGAGCCAAGGCCAGATCGACGCCGTGCTCAACGCGCGTCCCGAGGACCGGCGCGGCATCGTCGAGGAGGCGGCCGGCGTCCTTAAGTTTCGCAAGCGCAAAGAGAAGGCAGAGCGCCGGTTGGGGTCCACCGAAGCAAGCCTGCTGCGCCTGAACGACCTGCTCCGGGAGGTCCGGCGCCAGCTCAAGCCGCTCGAACGCCAGGCTGAGGCAGCAAGCCGCCACGGCGACCTGATCGCGGAGCTGACTGCCCTGCGGATATACGTGGCCGGCCGCCAGGTGGCGAGCATGCGGGCAGCGCTGGAGGCGCACACCGGCGCCAGGATCGAGCAGCAGCGTGCGGACTCCGAGCTGCGCTCGGAGCTGGCCCGCCTCGACTCCAACGTGCTGACGCTCGAGGCCGAGCTCTCGGTGCGCAACACCGGCGACGTCAGTGATCGCCTGATCCGCGTCGAGCAACTGCGCGAGCGGTCGCGAGGCATCCTGGCGCTGATCAGCGAACGCCGACGCGGCGTGGAGCGCGACCGGGGTCGCCTGCTCGACGCCACGCTGGTCGCCAGCTTGGAGCGAGATCTCCACGAGCTCAGGGTCGAGTCCGAAACGGTGGACGCACAGTTGGCGCGGCTGGCTCCCGAGGCCGATCAACTCGCGGCCGACGAGACGGCGTTCGCCGACGAGCGCCGAGGCGTGCTGAACCTCTTCGGCGCAGACCCGACCGCGGCTGCGTCGAGTGCAGCGGCGGAGTTGCGCGGTGAGCTGCGTTCGCTGCGAGCCGGCGTGGAGCGGGCGGAGGCCGATCACCTGCGCAGCGCCGACCGTCATGACCGTTTGGCTCGCCGCGCCGTGGACCTTCGGGTCGAGGTCGACCACAAGCGCGCAGGCATCGATGCGATCGAGTCGAACGAGGCTGACCTGGAGCAAGAGTTGGACGACGCAGGGGAGGCACTCGCCGCTGCCGAGATGGACGATGCGATCGCCGCCGGTCGGCGCGATGCTGTCGTCTCGGCGTCGTCGCGGTGGTCGGCGCGGGTCGATGCGCTGCAGTTGGCGCTCGACGCCGCCCACTCCCGTTCGGGCTCCAAAGCGCTGGTCGATGTCGACGACGTGCTCGGCCCGCTGCTCGACCTCGTCGAGATCGACGCCGGATGGGAGCGCGCCGTCCAGGCCGCGCTCGGCGACGCCCTCGAAGCGATTGTCGTCGCCAACGTCGACGCTGCTCGCGCCGGTGTCGCTGCCCTGCGAGCTGCCGACGCCGAAGGCGCCGTGCTGGCTCTCGGCATCGACGGGCCGGCGGCCGGCATCGATGAGCCGAGGCCGGGCGCCCGCGTGCCTGGCGATCAGCTCCGAGACCACGTGCACCGCCGTGCGGGCAGTGACGATGCGCTCGACGCCCTGCTCGACCGGCTGCTGGCCCACTCCGTGCGGATCAGCGAGGTGGCCGAAGCGTGCGA
>JACDHN010000380.1 GCA_013821025.1 Acidimicrobiia bacterium
GGCCTACGTCCACGACGCTGAACTCGACGGCCAGGCGGACGTCGCGGCCCGCATGCGTGACAAGTTCTGAGACGACGCGAGCCGGATGTTCGCCGCCGCCGTGGCAGGGCGCGTCCTGCGGCCGCTCGTCTCGCTGGCCCGGACGGCGGCAACGATCTCGGATACCGAGTTGAACCAGCGCATCGCGGTGACCGGCCGTGACGAGGCCTCCCAAATCGCTGCGGCCTTCAACGAGATGCTCTCCTGCGCTCGGCGTACGGGACTGGCGTCTCGATGCGCCGCACTCTGTGATCGTCGTCGCCGATCGCCAGCGGATCACCCAGGCGATCGTGCAGCTCGCCGCGAACGCGGTGAAGTTCACCCGAGACCACGACGCCATCCGTATCGGCACGACGGACGGCGGCAGCACGGCGGCCATCTGGGTGGAGGACACCGGTCCGGGCGTGCCGCCCGGCGACGCCGAGCACGTTTTCGGGCGCTTCGCCCGGACCCGCTCTGACGACCACTCGGCGAGTGGTGCCGGCCTTGGCCTGGCCATCGTCAAGGCGATCGCCGAAGCGCACGGAGGGACGGCGAAGGTGACATCACCACCAGGCTCGGGTGCCCGCTTCGAGATCATCATCCCGACCGCCCGTAGCGGAGGCTCCACGACCTGATGCGGGCTGAAGGGTGCGCTGCAACCGCGTACCATTGGGTGATGCTGGCTGCGCCCGCCCATGTCCGGGCCCTACGCCGGGAAGATGTCGGCCGGCTGGTCCGTCTCTGGGAGGAAGCCGGAATGGTTCCCGTCGGGCCCGACGGCCTCACGGTCGACGAGGCGGTCGACGCCACGTTGGCAGAGAGCGCAGTGGCACTCGTGGTCGACCGGGACGGAGCTCTCGTGGGGGCTGGGTGCGGCGCGGTGTTCGGGCCCATCGGCCTGCTCTTGCGCCTGGTGGTCGCTCCCGGGGCCCACGAAGACTCCCTCGCCCGGCTGCTCGATGCGTTGGAGGTGAGCCTGATCGAGCGCGGCGCCCGCACGGCACGGCTCTGGCTCGCGCTCGACCCATTGCTGACCAACATGCTCGCTGATCGGGGCTACGCCCCGCTGCCGGGCACCGTAGTGCTGGAGCGGGCGCTGTCGCCGATAGCGGCGGGTCCTACGGCCCTTGCCCCTCTCGGTGGCCGCATGATCGAACCGGCGCTGTGGGACTCGTTGACCGGTATGCAGGAGGCGAAGAGCGTAATCGAGCGGCGGGTGATCCTTCCGCTCGCAGAGCGAACGCTGGCCGAGCGCCACGGCGTGGCCCAACCGAAGGCCATCGTTCTGTTCGGCCCTCCGGGGACCGGCAAGACCACTTTCGCCAAAGGAATCGCCTCCCGCCTGAAGTGGCCGTTCGTCGAGATCGAACCGGCGGCGCTGGCTGGGGACGGGTCGGAGCGCGCCGCGGCCCGGCTCGCCGAGGCCGTCGACAGAATCCTGGGCCTGCCCGCGGCGGTCGTGTTCGTCGATGAGGTCGAGGACCTCGCCTCCGTCCGCAGCGCGGAACGCCGGGTGAATCCGGGCGTCACCAACGAGTTCCTCCGCCAGATCCCGCGGCTGCGAGACGTGCCCTACCACCTCCTTGTCTGCGCCACCAACTGGGTCAGCCGCCTCGACCCCGCATTCTTGCGGCCCGGCCGCTTCGACTACGTGCTGCCCGTCGGACCGCCCGATGCCGATGCGCGGGCGGCGATCTGGAACCGCTACGTCACCGACATCACCGACGAGCGGATCGATGTAGACATCCTGGTCCAGCGGACCGAGCTGTTCACGCCAGCCGACATTGAGTTCGCCGCCCACAAGGCTGCCCAGCTCGCCTTCGAGCGGGAGCACTTCGAGGGGGTCCACCACCGGGCCATGACCGACGAGTTCCTGGCCGCGATCGGGGAGACCCGGCCGACGCTGACGTCCGAGATGATCGAGACTTTCCGAAACGACACCAACACGTTCGCCCGCTCCTGACCACGGCCCAGCCGGCGTCATCCAGCCGCGGCGCGGATCAGCTTCAGCAAAGGCCCTGCACCCACGCTGAGAAGCACGGTCATGGCGGCGGTGATCGCCATCGGGACGATGATGAGCGCTGAACTCTCGTTCACTGATCGGTCAGGCAGTTGGTGTTCGTCACCGGCCCCGCCGGATGGGACGAGGGTGGCCGCGTCGGAGAACGCCGTCCTCAACACGCGGAGGTAGTAGCCGGCCGACAGCAGGGTCGAACCGGCCAGGACCACGATGATGATCCACTGGCCGGCCTCGGCGGCGCCGAGGAACAGGAAGTACTTGGCCAGGAAGCCGACGGTCGGGGGCATCCCGATGATCGACAAGGCGCCGAGCGTGAACGCCGCCATGGTCCAGGGCATTCGGCGGCCGATACCGCGCAGCTCACTGGCGGCCGTTCGATGCGCGCCCACATAGATCGATCCGACGGCGAAGAACAACGTGATCTTGCTGAACGCATGGCCGACCAGGTGGAGCATCCCGCCAGTCCTCCCGGCTTCGGTCAGCAGGGCGACGCCCAGGATCATGTACGACAGCTGACCGATGGTCGAGTAAGCGAGAATGCCCTTCAGGTTGTCGAGGCGCAACGCATAGACCGACGCCAGCAGGATCGTCGCCGACGTGACCACGAGGGTCACAGCACCAAGGTGCAGCTCGCCCACGAGGTCGCTGCCGAACACGTCGAGCACGACCCGGAAGACGCAGAAGACGCCGACGTTGACGACGGCCACGGCGTGGAGCAGGGCGCTCACCGGGACCGGTGCGACCATCGCCGCCGGGAGCCAGGCGTGGACCGGCATGAGCGCCGCCTTGGCGATGCCGAAGAGATACAGCCCGTACACCACGACCAGCAGGGCGCTGCTCTCGTCGGCGTCGAACACCCCG
>JACDHN010000114.1 GCA_013821025.1 Acidimicrobiia bacterium
AGGTGCTACCTCGAGGTGGTGGCCGACGCTCTTGGATCGGTCGGTGTGATCGTCGCCGCCGTGATCATCCGCATCACGGACTGGACGTGGGTCGATCCCGTGTGCGCAGCAGTGATCGGATTGTGGATCCTTCCGCGCACGTGGCGACTCGGTAGCAGGGCTGTTCGCATCCTCGTGCAGTCGTCACCGCCCGAGCTCGATCTGGCCACGCTCGAGCGTGACCTCGAGCAGCTACCCGACGTGATCGAAGTGCACGATCTGCACGTCTGGACGCTCACGTCGGGCATGGACGCCATGTCGGTGCACCTGATGACGGCCGAAACGGCCGATCACCATCGCGTGCTCGACGCCGCCCGCACCCTGCTCGTCGACCGCTATGACATCACCCACACCACGTTCCAGGTGGAGCCGGACTCCCACCACGGGTGCCATGACGTGGCCTGGTGATTGGGCGTCGCGAGTGACGTCTGTCATCGCCGACGTTGGGCATGTTTCCACGACCTGCGCCGTGTAAACTCTTGACCAGTACCCAGTACGAGTACCCCACACTTCGAGGAGTTGGACGCCGATGAAGGTCTGGATCGATCAAGATCTCTGCACGGGAGACGGGCTGTGCGAGGAAATCGCCCCCGACGTGTTCACCTTGCTCGACGACGGTCTCGCCTATGTGAAGGAGGGCGACACGGTGTACGCAGAGGCCAAGGGCAACACCCAGGGTGCAGAAGGCATGGCCAACATCCCTGATGGCCAGCTCGACGCAGTCATCGAGAGCGCCGAGGAGTGCCCCGGCGAGTGCATCTACATCGAGGCCTGACCGCCCGCACCCCTGTAGCGAGGGGCTACCCGCCGATGTAGCGGGAGGCGGTGAGGAAGCCGGTGTGGGCAACCATGCGGTGATCGGGGCGCACGGCTCGGTCGGCGATGTACCAACTGCGATGGAGCACCTCGATCGTGCGGGAATCGATCCATTTGCGCGAGAAGCACTCGCGCACCTGGGCCGCCTGGGTGATCGACGGCGTGTACGCCACGAGGATGCCGCCTGCGCGCAGCGCCTTCTCGGCGTGAGGTATCACCTGCCACGGCTCTGGTAGGTCGAGCACCACCCGGTCGAACCCGTCACCGACGTCGGCGGCGTCGATCCCCATGTAGCTGTCCGCCAGCTCGACTCGGAACCGCTCCAACGCCGCTTCGCCGAGGAAGCTCGACACGTTCGTGCGGGCACGGTTGGCGAAGTCTTCGCGCAGCTCGTAGCCAAGGATGTCGGCGCCGTAGCGCAACATCGTCATGGACAGCGCTCCGGAGCCGACCCCGGTCTCGAAGACCCGTACGCCGGGGCCGATGTCGGCGAGCATGCAGATCGGAGCCAGATCCTTTGGGTAGATCACCTGGGCGCCGCGGGGCATCTCGGTCACGAAGTCCTCGAGCGTCGGGCGCAGCACGGTGTACTCGGCTCCCTTCGTGGAGCGCACGACGATCCCCTGGTCGGCGCCGATGATGTCCCGATGGGCTACGTAGCCGGCGTGGCTGTGAAACTCGCCATCGGCCGAGAGCTTGACGAGGTAGCGGCGCCGCTTGACGTCGAGCAGCAGCGCCCGGTCACCCTCCTGGAACGACTCGGTCATGAGTGCCGGGACGTATGCCTAGGAGCGACGGCGGTGGCGCCGGTCACGTGGCGGGATCGCCGTGATCTGCATGCGCTGGCCGGGTGCCAGCTCGTCGACGCTGACCACCTCTGGCGTCCGCCCGAACAGCCGGCGTAGGGCCCGCAGTCCGAAGTACGCCAGCCCGAACGTTCGCCATCCCCTGCTGCCGCCGAGAAACCCTTTGGTGATGGCGCTGGTGCGCAGCAATGCCATCGGTGTGAAACGCCCACGGCGCGCCGAGCGTGCCATGGGACTACAGGCGCCGGATCTCGACGACGGTGCGCCGCTTCTTGCCGCTGCGTTTGCCGAGGAAGAAGAACGCCAGCAGCAGCACGGTCGCTCCCGCAGCGGCAGCGATCACGATCGTGCGCTTGCGGTCCTCGACTGCTCCTGAGATCCCCTCTTGGAGCCCACGGAACTTGTTCTCGAGGTCGGTCGGAGTGATCGGGCCGGCGGGCGGCAGCGCGGTCGCAGACTTCGCCATCAGTGAGATTCCTTGTTGAGAGAGTTCTGTTTGATCTTCGACAATGTGAACGCCAGCAGCGCCAGGCACACCACCAGCACGATCGCGTAGGCCAGCCACGACAGCGAACCGGACGCCGAACGCTCCCATTCGGTCTGCAGCAGCCGCAGCAAGCCGAGCAGCACGAGCACGAGACCGATGCCGAGGGCGGACGCCGCCGCCGCGCCGACGGCTAGCCACCGTGCGGCGCCCTTGAGCGGGCCGATGGTCTCCTGGCGGGCATACGCCTTGACGGTGGCGACCACGTCACCGAGGTCGACCTGCGGGGGTGGTGTCGCGCCTGCTGGGCGGTCCGACGGGTCGTTCACTTGCTGGGCCACGGGTGCCGTTCTATCACGTGAGTCCGAATCGGAGCACCGACTCCAAGTCGTCGAGGGCGCGGTCGAGGCGTGCGAAGCGCTCCTTGATCGTCGGTGCCGTCAGCAGACCCAGGCGATCCGACGGTCCGATCGGTAATTGGGCGGCGATCTGGTACGCCGCGACCTCGGGCGCCTCGTCGCTCACGAGCTGGTCCAGTGCAGGTTCCCGACCCGTGCCCTGCATCAGTTCGCGCACGATCTCGGCGTGCCGTCTCGTCGCCGCCAGCGTCTCGGTCAGCGTTGGATCGGCGATGTCCGGATCCTCCCATTCCTCGAAGCGGGCGCGTGGGTAGGGGTCGTCATGCAACCAGTCGACGACGCGGATGCGGCGCATCCCGACGGCCAGCAGGGCGTAGCGCCCACCGTCGAGCGCCTGCACCTGGCGCATCTCGGCCATGACGCCCGTCGAAGCGCGTTGGTCGCCGCCACCGACCTCGCTTCCTCGTTCGATCAACACGGTGCCGAACTGGGGAGGGTCCCGATCGGCACCCAGGCAGTCGATCACGAGCTGGCGATACCGGGGCTCGAACACGTGCAACTCCATGACCGTCGTCGGCAGCAGCACCTGACCGAGCGGGAACATGGCGAGGCCGTCGAGACTTCGGGGTGGTTCGACCATCGGTGGTGGTCTCAGCGCCGCGGGCCGAGCTCTCGGGGACGGGGCCCGGCCGGGTACGACGCCAGGGCGGTCACCATGTCGTCCCAAACCGGACGGTAGTTCGCCTGGTCGTTGATCATCGGACCGTTGAGCAACAGTGTGAACTCGATTCGTCCGCCACCGCGGACCGGCAGGTAACCGGCCAGACCCTTGGCCGCCGGTGGATCGGCGTCGAACGGTGCGTTGGCAAGCGTGCCCGTCTTGGCCGCCAGGCGTCCGGCCACTGGCGTGCCGACGAACACGTCCGACAGCGTCCCCGACTCCCCTGCCACGGCCAAGCCTCTCGCCAGGTCGTCGGCGTGGCCAGAACGTGCGAGCACAGTGTGGATCACCGAGCACGGCACGAGGTTTGTGGCACTCAGGCCCGAGGCGTCGGTCAGGTTCGTGCCCGACAGGTCCGCGCCCCACGCATCGAGCTGCCGGCGGACGACGGCCAGACCCGCCTCCCGAGTGCCCGGCCTGCCCTCGCTGTACCCAAGCTCCTTGAGCAACGATTCGGCAGTGTTGTTGTCGCTCGTGGTCAGCATCTCGGCGACAACGCCTGACAGCGCCGCCGAGTCGACGGAGGCCAGCTCTGCCGCCCCGTCGGGAGCCGTACCGGGTACGGCCTCACCTCCGATGGTGATCCCCCTGGAGCGCATGACCGCGACCAGCTCCTGGGCGGCGCCGAGACTCGGGTTCTCGCTGCGCAATCCCTGGCTGGTCACGCGGGCGTCGTTGACGAGCAGCGCATCTACGGGTCCAGCTTCCACGCCACGGTCGGCTGGCGCCCAGTCCGGGGCGTAGAGCTCGTCGTCGTACCGAGACCCGTCACCGACCACGTTGCCCGACACGCTCGTGACGCCCGACGCCACGAGCTGGTCGACGAGGGCGTCGAGCGATGTCTCGTTGAACACGGGCTCGACGTCGTTCTCGATGGGGAACGCAGCGCTCGTGAGCAGCGGGTCGCCGCCACCGACGAGCGTCAGGTCGCCCGTCACGACACCGTTCTCGACGGTGCCGACGAGCGTCGTGGTGAACGTGTGGTCGCCGCCCAGCACCTCGAGCGCCACGGCCCCGACGAGCAGCTTCATCGAGCTGGCCGGGATCACGGCCCGGTCGGCGGCATGGCTGGCGATGGGCGTGCCGTTGAGCGACACGGTCACGCACGATCGATTGCCGAGCGTGTCGGCGAAACGCGACGCATCATCGCGGAACTGATCCAAGTTTGCGTCCTGGGCGACGAGTGTCGGCACCCGACGCCATGACATCAGCCCGGTACGCAGCGGCTCGGCGGGCGTTTCCGGTGCCACGTCCGCGATGAGATCGAGCGCCTGCGGTTCGTCGTCCCGAGCGTCGGCGTAGCGCCACAGGCCGAACAGAGCCACGGCTGGAAGCAGCATGATCAACGCCAGCAGCATGAGCGGGCCGGCGCCCCTGCGATGAGGCGGGCGCCGATGGTCGTGGGCGCGCAGGGCGGTGAAGGCGTCGTCGGCCGGCATCAACGCCCCGCCCTGTGGCGCTGGTCGCGCCAAAGATGGCCAAGCGCCCGTACCGCACGCTCCCCGCTCGGGTAGCAGATCCGTCCGGTGGCCCGCACCGTTGCCGGTCCAGCGTTCTCGGGGTCGGCAACGGCCAACTCGGAGACCGTGAGAATGGGCTTGCCCGTCGCCACACTCAGCTCGTGGGCGGCTTCTGCGAAGCGGCGGTCCTGACGCTCGTGGTACTCGACGATGCGCTCCAACCCGTGGTCGGGATAGAAGCCACCCTCGCGCATCATCCTGGCCGTGTTGGACTGGATGCCGAGTCCCAGATAGACGACCGCATCGACGTCGGGATGGTGGGCAACCAGCTCCATCACGTCCGGGACCGTGTCGCGCCGCTCGCCTCCGGCACAGTCGATCGGGTTGTTGCGGCTCCAGCGTGCCGGCAGCAGGCCATCGATCTTCTGGCGCAGGTCGTCGGGCAGCTCCAACAACACGAGGTCGGCATCGCCGGCGATGGCATCCGCCGTCACGACGCCCCAGCCCCCTGCCGTCGTCAGCACAGCGACGCTCGGCCCGTGAGGGGGCGGTTGGGTAGCGAACGTGGCCGCCGCCTCGAACGCCTCCTCCACCGTTGCCGCCCTGCACACACCGTGTTGACGGCAGGCCCCGTCGAACACGGCATCGTTGGTGGCCAGGGCTCCGGTGTGGCTGGCCGCCGCCCGAGCCCCGCCCTCGGTGCTTCCGCCCTTGAGCACGACGAGTGGGATGAGCTCGGTGACGGCGCCGAGGCGGCGCATCAGCGCGGCGCCGTCGGTGATGCCCTCCAGGTATGCCAGGCCGACGGTGGTGGCAGGGTCGTGAGCGTAGAACTCGAGCAGGTCGACCACCCCCACGGCGGCGGCGTTCCCGGCCGACACGGCGCGGGAGATGCCGACACCCGTCTGGCGGGCGAGGTTCATGAAGCTCGACACGAAGTTGCCGCTCTGGCTGGCCACGCCTATGGGGCCGGCAGGCGGGTAAGGGGCCACGATCTGTGCACACAGCTTGGCCGGCGTGCTGACGACGCCCTGCCCGTTCGGCCCGATGAGGAGGATCCCGAGCTCGTCGGCGAGGGCCACGAGCTGGCGCTGGGCCCGCACCCCATCGTCACCCGCCTCCGCGTATCCGGCCGACGTCAGGAAGGCGGCTCGCACACCCTTGGCGGCACAGGCGCGCAGCAACTGCTCGTTCGCCGATGCCGGAGTGCACACGAACACGAGGTCGATCTCACCGTCGGGCAAGTCGGCTACGTCAGCCACGGTGGCGACGCCGAGCACATGCTCGCCCTTGGGGTTCGTGGCGAACACGCGGCCGGCATACCCCCCGGCGAGCACGTTGTGCAGCGACACGAAGCCGAACTTGCCGGGATGGCTCGAGGCGCCGGCGATCAGGACGCCCCGTGGCTGGAACAGCGCCTGGAACCGAACGTCGGACGGATCGACGCCTGCGGCTCCCTCATCGCATGTCGGAGCGCCGGGGCGCGCCGGAACGTCGGGCTGGCGCAGCTCAACGAGGGCGTCGACCGCAACGGATCGGCCGTCCGACGTGACCAGCAACGGATTGACGTCGACGCTTGCGATGTCGCCGCGCTCGGCGGCGAGTCGGCCGAGCCCGACCAGCGTGCGCACCAGCTGGTCCCGGTCGACGGGCGCCTCGCCACGGAACGCATCCAGCAGCGCTCGGCTGCGCAGCTGAGCGATCATCGACGCCGCGTCGGCCTCGGTGAGCGGGGCTGGACGGAACACGACGTCGGCGATGGCCTCGGCCGCCACGCCGCCGACGCCGAACATGACCGTCGGCCCGAACCGCTCATCGCGCAGCGTCCCGGCGATCAACTCCCGCGCCCCTTGCACCATTGGCGCCACCAGCACTCCGACATCGCCGTCGTCGGATCGGGCTGCAGCCAGCAGCTCCGTGGCCGCCGTTCGCACCGCATCGCCGTCCGCCAGCCGCAGACGCACCAGGCCCCGCTCGGTCTTGTGGGCGACAGCGTCGCCGCACAGCTTGGCGACCACCGGGAAACCGAGCCGCTGCGCCGCCACAACTGCCGAATCGGCGTCGTGTACGACGACCTCGTCGACCACCGCCACACCGACGCCGGCCAGCAGCGCTTTGGAAGCCGCCTCGGACAGGGTTCGCCCTCGCACGGCCGTCACCGTAGCCAGAGCGTCTCAGCCGGGCGCGACGTTGAACGTGAGCACGGCCTTGCCGATCAGGCGCCCGCCGTCGGCACCGCGCGCCTCACTCTCGCCGAACACCACCGAGCGCCCGCGGCGCGTCACCCAGCCCTCGGCGACGACATCCTCGTCACGAGCGGCCCCGATGAACTGCACGTGCAGATCAACGGTGGAGAACTGCGCCCCCCGGTCGAGCATGCTGCCGACCGCCGGCACCATCACCGAGTCGAGCAACGTGGAGAGAGCGCCACCGTGCAACACGCCGCCGCCCTGGCGCAGCTCGGGCCGGAACGGCAGCCGCATCCGGCAGTAGTCGGCGCGCACGTCCTCGATCTCGAGGCCGACGAGGTGCACGAACAGGCGTCTGCCAGGCCGGGCGAACTTCATCCAGCGGGCATGCGTCTCGTCGTCGAGCGCCTCGTGCTGGCCGGCTCTGGTCATCTGGGTCATCCGACGAGAGCGGCCCGGAAGAAGCCGATCACGTGCTCGCGTCGTGCCGCCAGCGCGTCCGGCCCCAACGGGTCGATGTCGAGCAGTCCCTCAACGAAGGCGGCGTCGGAGAACCAACTCAGCAGGGCGCCGTAACCGGTGATCAGCAGCTGGCGCGGGTCGTGGCGGCGGAACGTGCCTGCAGCCATCTCCCGCTCGAAGTAGGCGACCGACTTCTCGAACATCGGACGCAGCACGGAGGCGATATCGACGGTGAGGTGCGTGCTGCCGTCGAGCGCCGCCCGCCGCACGAGGCACACGTAGTCGGCGTTGTCGGCGAAGAAGTCGAAGCCGGCGTTGAGCACCACCTCAGCCTTGTCCCAGCCGGTGTCGCTGGAGATCACGGCGTCGCCCAGCCGTGCGAACCAGTCCGACACGAGCTGCTCGAACACCTCGCCGTACAAGATCTGCTTGGACGGGAAGTGGTGCAGCAGGCTGGAGCGGCGGATGCCGACCTCGGCGGCGATGTCGTTGAGCGACGTG
>JACDHN010000381.1 GCA_013821025.1 Acidimicrobiia bacterium
GCCGCCACGAACACCGTGCCAAGCGGTAGCGCGGTGGCGATCAGGCGGCGTCGACCGCGGGCGTCGGCGATGCGTCCGCCGATCACGAGCCCGAGCGCCGCCGGCGTGGCGGTGGCGAGCGTGAAGGCAGCGATCGTGGTCGCCGAGAACCCCCTGGCGTCCTCCAGGTAGCGGTTCTGGAAGAAGCTGGCCGGCGCCACGAAGATGTTGGCGAGCAACGCGATCCCTCCGATCACGGCGAAGCGTCGACGGTCGAGCGGTGGCCGGACCACGTGGGGGATCTCGAACCGAATGGTCTCGGGCAGGCGCCGGACGGCATCGACGGCCACGACGAGCCATACAAGGGTGAGGCCGTACAGCAGGCGCCACGCGCCGACGCCGAGGTCGGCCAGCGGGAGGGCGATCACGGCCACCGCCGCTCCGAGTCCGCTGGCCAACGCCATCACGCTCACGGCGTAGGCACGCGAGTTGCGCGGCATCTCCTCGATGGCGACGACGGCGATCAGAAAGTCGAGCGCCAGTCCGAGCGGGCGACCGATCGCTTGCGTGGCGACGAGCAGCCCGAAGCTCGGCGCCAACGCTCCCATTGCCGTCACGATCGGGGCCGCCCAGGCAACGAAGCCGATCACGCGACGCCGTCCGATGCGGTCGGCGAGCAGCGCCGCTGGCATGGCGATGAGGATCCCGGCTCGCACGATCGCGCCGCCGACGCCGATGCCCCAGTCGCCAGTTCCGAAGTCGTCGGCGGCGAAGTTGACCGTCTGCGTGAACAGCGTGTTGATGAACGCCGACGCCATCGACAAGGCGGCGACGAGCCCGAGAACAAGCACCTGGCGGGGGTCGAGGTGATCGCTCGGCGCCCACCACGGCGAGCGGTCTCGAGCATCGAGTCGACGAAGCCGCCCATGGACGAGGGGTCGGTACACCCAGCCGAACCACGGAACGCGCAGGTCGTAACTGGTCGTTTCGAGCAGTTGATCGCCGTCCTGGCGCAGTGTGCGCCGGTAGTCGCGGAACGGACCGTGCTTCTGTGTCCATTCGGCGACCGTGCCGCCAGGGTCTGCGTCCTCGGGTTCCCGGTGCTCCACCAGCAGGTCGGAGCGCTGCTCGGACAGGGCTGCCAATGTGGTCGGGTCGTCGGGCCAGGCGCGCGTGAGCGTCGAACCCGGGCCGGTCACGCGGGGAGCATACTGGTGCCGTGATCGCCCACTCCCCGGCCCCCCACGCCGATGAGATCGTCGTCCGCCCCAACGGCCCGCTCACGGGTCGGGTCGTCGTCCCCGGCGCCAAGAACTCGGTGTTGAAGTTGATGGCGGCCACGATCCTCGCCGACGGGGTGTACGAGTTTGCGAACGTGCCCGACATCGTCGACGTGTCGATCATGGCGGGTTTGTTGGCGGAGATCGGCGTGGGCACCGAGCGTCCTGAGCCCAACCGGCTGGTGATGGAGAACCGGGGCTTGCTGACGCCGGTTGCGCCGTACGAGCACGTGGAACGCATCCGGGCGTCGATCAACGTGCTGGGTCCGCTGCTGACACGGTGCGGGCGGGTGCGGCTCTCCATGCCTGGCGGCGACGACTTCGGGTCCCGCCCCATCGACTTGCACGTCGCCGGCCTGGAGGCGATGGGAGCGACGTTCAAGTTCGCCCACGGTGACGTGGAGGCGTTCGCCGATCGCTTGCATGGTGCAAACATCAGCTTCCCGTTCCCGAGTGTGGGCGCCACGGAGAACCTCGTGTGCGCTGCCGTGTGTGCCGACGGCGTGACCACGATCGAGAACGCGGCGCGCGAGCCGGAGCTCACCGATCTCTGCGAGCTGCTGATCGCCATGGGAGCCGAGATCGAAGGCGTCGGCTCGTCGTTGCTGCGGATCGACGGGGTGGAGCCGGGTTCGATGCGGGCGGCGGCGCACCGTACCGTGCCCGACCGAGTGCAGACCGCCACGTACCTCGCCGCGCTCGGCGTGACGGGTGGGCGCCTCGAGATCATCGACGCCAGGCCCGGTCACATGGTCAACCTCCTCGACGCGTTCGTGGAGATGGGCATGCGCATCGATGTCACGCCGACGGGGCTCGTGGCGTCTTCGGAGGGCCGGCTGAGCTCGGTCGATGTGCAGACGCTGCCGTACCCCGGCATCGCCACCGACTACAAGCCGCTCGTGATCACGTTGCTGACCGTCGCCGCTTCGGTCGGGATCGTCACCGAGAACCTGTACCCGGGTCGGTTCCGGTACGTCGAGGAGTTGCAGCGCTTGGGCGCCGACATCCGCACCGCCGGCCACCACGCCGTCGTGAGGGGCGTGCCTCGGCTTTCTGGCGCCCCGGTGCGGGCCCACGACATCCGCGCCGGCGCGGCCATGGTGGTCGCAGGACTCGCCGCCGAGGGCGAGACCACGATCAGCGGGGTGCACCACATCGACCGCGGCTATGACGACCTCGTGGGACGGCTGCAAGGCGTCGGCGCTGCCATCGAGCGTCGGAATGAACAGGCGGCGATGCCGGTTGAATGATGTGGACATGCGTCAACAAGTAGAACGAACGATCGAGGTCATCCGGCCAGCGCTGCAGGCCGACGGCGGAGACGTGGTGCTGCGCGACGTCGACGAAATCTCGGGTGTGGTGACCGTGGAGCTGGTCGGTGCCTGCGGGACGTGTCCCGTCTCGACGCAGACGCTGAAGGCCGGGATCGAGCGCATCATGCGCGATCGGGTCGACGGCGTGACCGAGGTCGTCGAGTACCGGGCTGACGACGAAGTCGTCGGCGTCTGAACTCCTGCCCGACGATGACGAGCCGTCGATCGCCCGAGCAGCTGTTCGATGCCGCGAGGCAAGGAGACCGCTCTGGCCTCGCCCGCGCCCTGTCGCTGGTGGAACGCGGTGGCGAGCCGGC
>JACDHN010000115.1 GCA_013821025.1 Acidimicrobiia bacterium
ATCGAGAACGTCATCGGGGACGGCTGGTCACCTGGCGAGCGCTTCTTCCCCGGTTTGGTGTTGCGGGCCGTCATCAGCCCGGACGCGGCGGCGATCTCAGCCGGCCGAGCCCTTGTCACGCTGTCGCTCTACGGTGCTGTCGCTGTCGCCGTCGCCGGCATCGCACTCTCCCGCCGAGACATCACATCCTGACCGCCGGCGTAGCTCCCCGCTCCCCGTGGAACTGATCTGGTTGCCGACCCCGGCGCTGGACTTGGCCGCTACGGACACCGCCACATCGAGCGGCCGATAGCACCGTGAGCCCGATCAACCCGAACAGACCGGTCTTGTCGCTGTCCTCCTTGGCAGCCCTTTCTTCCTGCGCCGGCGCCTCCTGCGCATCTGCCACCGAAGCTGTTCCGAGTAGTAGAACACCGGCCACGGCCGGCGCTGCGAGCATCTTCTTCATTGTTGGGTCCTCCCGTTTCGGGGTTGGGTGTACAACCAGCGCCACCCATACCCACGTCCTTGAGGACCGCAAGCGTCAAATTCGCCAGCAGGGTCACCTCGGTGCCGAGGCGTGGTAGAGCGGGCGGGCTGCCAGACTGCAGGCGTGGCGGGAAGAGTGCTGGTGGCCGAAGCGGTGGCACTGGTCGTCATGCTTGCTGCCTGTGGCGGCGGTGGGAAGGACGGCGCCGAGCTGTCCGAGCAGGCGGCCGCCGGCCGCACGCTCGCACTGAGGAGCGGCTGCGCCTCGTGCCACGGCGAGGACGGCGCTGGCGACGTCGGCCCGCCGTTCATCGGGCTCTATGGCACGAACGTCGAGCTCGCCGACGGCAGCACGGTCGTGGCCGACGATGCCTATCTGAGCCGGTCGATCACCGAACCTGGCGCCGAGAAGGTCGCAGGATTCGACGTCAACATGCCCACGAACGGGCTGACCGACGACGAGGTTGCCCAGATCGTGACGTGGATTCGCGAGCTCGGTCCCAAGGAGCCCGGGTCGTGACCACCCACGTGACCAGGCGGATGGCCACTCTCGTCGTCACGGCGTTGGCGCTGGCCTCGTGCGGCGGCGGTGGTGGCGACGACGCCGACGGTCCTGACGTCGTAGGTCCCGACGTCAACGGTGCCGAGCCCGGGGACAGCCCGACGGTCGGTTACCAGCTCCAGCCGGCCCCCGACGTGGGCTCGGTCCGGCTGCCCGACCTCGCCGACGGGGGACGACCGTTCGCCTTCCGGGCGGAGCCCGACTCGTTGCTGCTCGTGTTCTTTGGCTTCACGAACTGCCCCGACGTCTGCCCGACGACCATGGCGAACGTGAAGTTCGCCCTCGGCAAGCTCGACGACACCGCAGCCCGGATCGACGTGGCGATGGTGACGGTCGATCCAGGGCGTGACATCGAGACCCTTCCCGGCTACGTGTCCGACTTCGTGCCTGGGGCGCATGCCCTCGGCACGGCCAACCGTGACGAGCTGCTCGCGGCCACCAATGCCTTCGGTGCCAGCTTCACGATCGGCACCACGCCCGAAGGGGGTGTCGACGTGGGCCACACCCCGTATCTGTACGGCGTCGATGACGACGGCAAGGTGGCGATCACGTGGAGCAACGAGGTGTCGTCAGACGACCTCGTAGACGACATTCGCTTCGTCCTGGGCGAAACCTGATCGACTATTCGCCTGGCGCGGTGTCGCTGACCTCCACGGTCACGACCTGGTCGGGCTGGGACTCGAGGTCGAGCGTTACCTCGAATCAATCGCCCATCTGCAGTGGCGCCGCCAGGTCGATGAGCATGACGTGGGTGCCGCCGGGCGCCAACTCGACTAATTCGCCTGCCGGGATCTCGACAGCATCGACGCAGTCCCTCGGTCGTTCCGTCCGAGCACGCCGCCGACACGCAGAGGAGCACGACGACAGCCGCGGGCATGGGTCGAAGGAGGTGTGTCAGCGGTTCCACGGGGCGGCCGGCGACACGGCGCCCCCGCCCCCGGTGAGCACATCGGCTCCGTCGTCGGTCACGAGGATCGTGTGCTCGAACTGCGCCGTGCGACTGCCGTCGGCGGTGACAGCGGTCCACCCGTCGTCCCACATTCGGTGCTGCCAGGCGCCGAGCGAGATCATCGGTTCGATGGTGAACGTCATCCCGGGGCGCATCGTCAACGAGGCCTGGGAGTTGTAATAGTGCAGCACCTGGATGTCGCCGTGGAACTGCTCACCGATGCCATGGCCGATGAACGCCCGCACGACGCCGTACTGGTGCTTGTGAGCATGGTCCTCGATGGCGCGCCCGATGTCGCTGATCGGACGTCCGGGCGCCACGGCCTCGATCCCGAGCCACGTGCATTCCTCGGTCACCGCCACGAGCTGGCGGCTGACCGGGTCGACATCGCCCACGAAGAACGTGGCGTTCGTGTCGCCGTGGACACCACCGACGTACGCCGTGACGTCGATGTTGACGATGTCGCCTTCGACGAGTGCCCGCGAGTCGGGGATGCCGTGGCAGATCACCTCGTTGACCGACGTGCACACGCTCTTCGGATAGCCCTGATAGTTGAGAGGTGACGGGTAGGCGTCACGCTCGATGTGCAGCTGGTGGACGTACTCGTCGAGCTGCTCGGTCGTGACACCAGGGTCAACGGCCTCGCCGGCCAGGCGAAGGATCTCGCCAGCCATCTTGCCGGCCACGCGCATCCTCTCGATGACGTCGGGCGACTTGACGTTCGATTCGTCGAGCGAGAACACCTCGCCGGTGCCGGCGTACGGCGGACGACCGATGTGCTCGGGGACCGTTCGCATCGGCGACACGAGCCCGGGCAGCACCCGGCCCTCGGTACGGCGGTGGCAGCGCTTGTACTTTCGTCCACTGCCGCACCAGCAAGGGTCGTTGGACTGAGGCAACGTGGACGGGGGAGTGGTCATCGTCTCCATGCCCTCCCCAGGATACGTCACCCGACGTCACTCGCCGACCCGAACGAGGCCACCAGCGCAGCCTTCTACACTCCCGGCCGTGACGGCCAGCGTGGGCGACCGGGGATGGACGTCGTTGCAGTCGCTGACGCCGGCGGGCCGCCTGGCCGTCCTGGCGCTCGGCACCGGAGCGGTCGTGGCCAGCGGGGCGTGGGTGCCGGTGACATGGCGCGCCATCGGGCTCGCCGTAGCACTCGGGACGATGGCATGGGCGGCGCTGATCGATCTGACCGAACGCCGACTCCCGAACGAGTTGGCCCTGCTGGCCGCCGGCACCGTGGCGGCGACGGCCGTCGCCGTGACGATCGCTCAGGGCTTCGACGTGGGGAGCGACGTGGCCGTCTCCGCCGTTGCCGGCGCAGCGCTGTTCGGCGGCCCGATGCTCGTGCTGCACCTGCTGTCGCCGGGCGGGATGGGCTTCGGCGACGTAAAGGCGGGCGTTGTGCTGGGGGGCGCCATCGGCCTGATCGACGCTTGGTCGTGCCTCGTCGGCCTGTTCGTCGGCTCGGCGCTCACCGCGCTGCTGGGAGTCGTTGGGCGCCGCCGCGCTGTGGCGTTCGGGCCCGGGCTCGTGGCCGGCGCCGAAGTGGCCCTCGTCGTTGCCCGCCTCCGAGGCCTCTCCCCAGTCAACTGAGCGGGGGTTAGGGTGGCGGCGTATGGGACGGTCGTGGGGGACGCTGGCCGAGTTCGACGCGTTCGTGGCTGACGGCGGCATCGTCGAGCCGATCGACGACATGCCCGATGAATATCGCCAGGCCGTGTTCCGGTTCATCGAGCTGCACGCAAACTCCGAGCTGATGGGCGGACTCACGGAGCGGGACTGGATCCCGAGGGCGCCGGGGCTGCGGCGCAAGATGGCCGTGCTGGCCAAGACCCAGGACGAGATCGGGCACGCCCACCTGCTGTACATGGTGGCCGGCGACCTCGGCATGAAGACGCGCACCGAGATGCTGGAAGACTTGTTCGCCGGACGGGGGCGCTTTCACAACGTGTTCCACTACCAGGCCGTCACGTGGGCCGACCAGGTGGCGATCGCCTACCTCGTCGATGCCGGCGCCCTGATCTCCCAGCAGGCCGTGTTCAAGCAGTGTTCGTACGGGCCGTATCGGCGCATCCTGCGGCGCATCATCGCCGAGGAGGGCTTCCACATGCGCCACGGCGAGGAGATGCTGCTGACGTTCGCAGAGGGGACGACCACCCAGCGCCGGATGTTCGCAGAGGCGCTCGACCGGTGGTGGTGGCCGACGCTGCACATGTTCGGGCCGCCGTCCAAGCCCGACGACGTCCTGGCGCGCTGGCGCATCAAGTCCGAGCGCAACGAGGACCTGCGCGACAAGTTCGTGCAGAAGTACGCAACGCTGCTCGACAGCTACGGCTTCACGCCACCCGACCCGGAGCTGCGCCGCGATCCCGACACGGGGCGATGGGTGACGGGGGAGATCGACTGGGAGCCGCTGAAGGCCACGCTGTCCAACCTCGGCCCCGACAGCGCCCGGCGCGTCGCCGACGCCGCCACGCATTGGGCTGACAGCCGCTGGGTGCGTGAGGCGCTGGAATCCGTGGCGGCAGGGGTCGCCGCATGACCACCGGAACGGTTCCGACGGCGAGCGATGTGGTCGATGTCCTGGTCGGCGTCGACGACCCCGAGTATCCAGGCGTTTCGATCGTCGACCTCGGTCTCGTGGAGGCCGTGCGCGCAGGCGAGGACGGCCACGTCGAAGTGGACTTGATTCCCACGTTCCTCGGGTGTCCGGCACTCGAGTTCATTGCCACCGACGTGCGCAGGGCGCTGCAGCACGCCGGGTTCCTGCAACCAGTGGTGCGGTTCGTCGATCGTCCGGTGTGGACGACCTCGCGCATCACGGCGGCTGGACGCCGGCAACTCGCATCCGAGTTCACCGTGGCCGTGCGAGTCGGCCGGTCGGCGCCGCCCTGCCCGCACTGCGGGACGATCGCGCTCGCGGAGACGTCACTGTTCGGCTCGATGCGCTGCCGCTCGATCAGCGAGTGCCAGGCGTGCGGCGAACGCGTCGAGATCGTCCGCTGACATCGCAGGAAGCCAGCCAGGGAATCGGACGTTTGGTTAGCCAGGCTAATGAGTTAGCCTGATGATGTGGTCACTGACATCCGCTCTGATTCCGGGCTCGCCAGCTCGTTGCGTCTGAGCGTCATGCGGCTTGCCCGCCGTCTGCGCCACGAGCGCGGCGGTGACGACCTGAGCCTCAACCAGCTGGCCGTTCTCGGCACGCTGTCGCGCTGCGGTCCGCTGAGCGTGGGTGAGCTGGCCACGATCGAACGGGTCAAGCCGCCGTCGATGACCAGAACCGTCGGCAGTCTTGTCGATGCCGGTCTCGTGGAACGCCAGGCCCACGCCACCGACCGACGCCAGATCGTCGTCCACATCACAGAAGCCGCTCAGCACGTGCTCACCGCCGATCGCCGACGCCGCGACGCCTGGCTGGCCAGGCGACTCTGCGATCTCGATCCCGCTCAACGTGATCTGTTGCGCAAGGTGGCTCCGCTGCTTGACGAGTTGTCGAACACATGAGGAGCACGTTCGCAGCGCTCCGGGTTCGCAACTATCGGCTCTTCGCCGGCGGCTCCCTGGTCTCCAACGTGGGCACGTGGATGCAGCGCGTCGCCCAGGACTGGCTGGTCCTGACACTCACGGGCAGCGGGGCGGCGCTCGGGATCACGACCGGTCTGCAGTTCCTCCCGATGTTGCTGCTGTCGCCAGTCGCCGGACTGCTCGCCGACCGCTTCCCGAAGCGCATCGTCATGGCCGTCACCCAGTGCTCGATGCTCGTCACGGCCGCAGTGCTGGGCGTGCTGGCGCTCACCGGGTGGGTGGCGACGTGGCATGTCTACGTGCTGGCGTTCCTGTTCGGTGCGGCCACAGCCATCGACGTACCTGCCCGCCAATCGCTCGTCAACGAGCTCGTGAGCCGGGAACAGCTTCCCAACGCCGTCGGCTTGAACTCGGCCTCGTTCAACCTCGGCCGAGTCATCGGTCCTGCCATCGCCGGCCTGCTCATCGCCTCGATGGGATCGGGCGTCAAAGCCACGGGTTGGGTCATCCTGCTGAACGCCCTCAGCTACGTCGCCGTGCTCGTGTCCCTGTCGCGCCTGCGGTCGAGCGAGATGACGCCGACGCTGCCCTTGGTCAGGGCGCGGGGCCAGCTCAGGGACGGCATGCGTTACGTCCGCTCGCGTCCCGACATCATGCTGATGATGGCTGTCGTCTTCAGTGCCGGCACGTTCGGCCTGAACTTCCAGATGACCACAGCCCTGATGGCCACAGACGTGTACGGCAAGGGCGCAGGTGAGTACGGCATCCTCGGGTCGGTCCTGGCCGTCGGCTCGCTGGCGGGATCGCTGCTGGCCGCACGGCGCAAGGTCGTGCGGCAACGGCTCGTGATCGTCGGAGCCGTCGCCTTCGGCACCGTCGAGATGATCGCCGGGCTGATGCCCACGTACCTCACGTATGTCCTGATCCTGCCGCTTTGTGGCTTCGCAGCGCTCACGATGATCACGGCCGCCAACACGTTCGTCCAGCTCTCGGTGGATCCGCAGATGCGGGGACGAGTCGTGGCGCTCTACATGGCGATCTTCATGGGCGGAACGCCCGTCGGCGCTCCAGCACTGGGATGGATCTCTGAGCAGTACGGCGCCCGCTGGACGATGCTCGTCGGCGGGCTGCTCACCGTCGTCGGCACGCTCATCGCTGCTGCCGTGTTCGCCCGCAGCGAGGATCTCACGCTCACCACCCGGCTTCACTCTCGCCCGCACATCGATGTCGTGGCGCGCCAGCCCGATCCCGTCACCGACACCATCGTCGCCGTCTGAACCCTGATGAATGTCTACGAGGTGTTCCTGAAGAAGGACGGAAAGGATGAGTTCCGGCACGCAGGGAGCATCGAGGCGGCCGACCCTGATCTGGCCATGGTGCTCGTGCGCGAGACCTATCTGCGTAGGGCCGAAGGCGACCAGGTGTGGCTGGTGGACCGCCGGCACGTCGTGGCGTCCGATCCCGGCTACATCGATCCCAACGCCGACAAGCCCCACCGCTTCAACGACGGCGGCCGGGTGGCGGCCCGCCGCAAGGCCAAGCGCGACGAATCGGGCGCCGCACGTTGAGTGCCGGGCGACGCGACTGGTCGGCGGCCGAGCGCGAGTACCTGCTGGCGTTCGCCGACGACGAGCATCTCATGGGCCAGCAGCACACCGAGTGGATCGGGACGGCGCCCTTCCTCGAGGAGGACCTTGCATTCGCTTCGATCGCCCAGGACGAGCTCGGTCATGCGGCCGCCTTGTACGAGCTGCTCGGCGACGCCGACGATCTGGCGTTCCGACGCGACGCCGACGGCTATCGAAGCTGTGCGCTCGTGGAGCTACCGTGCCCCGACTGGGCCGAGGCCCTGGCTCGGCACTGGTTGTACGACCTGGCCGAGCGGCACCGCTGGCAGTCGCTCGGAGCCGGCATCGACGACCGTCTGGACGGCGTCGTGGCCAGGGCACGGCGGGAGGAGGAATACCACCGCCTGCACGCAGCGGCGCTCATCGGCCGCCTGTACGGGCAGGGCGGCGACGCTCACGAGCGGCTCGACGCCGCAGTCCGCTCGCTGCTGCCTGTCGCCGACGCGCTGTGGGAGCCCGTCGCCGGCGAGCAGGAGGCACACCGCGCCGGCCTGGCCACGGTCACCTCGGCGCAGCTTCGCGCCCGCTGGCGCCCGGAGGTCGAGGCGGTGGTAGGACCGGTGCCGTGGGACGAGCTGGCGAACCTCGGACAGGACGCCCGCCGCCAACGGACCGAACACTTCGCCTCACTGTTCGATCGG
>JACDHN010000382.1 GCA_013821025.1 Acidimicrobiia bacterium
CCTGGTGACAATGTGGCGATGACTGTCGAGTTGGGCAAACCGATCGCCATGGACGAAGGACTACGTTTCGCCATCCGAGAGGGTGGCCGCACAGTCGGCGCCGGCCGCGTCACCAAGATCATCAAGTGAGCTGACGCACGATGGCCCAGAACATCCGCATCCGCCTGAAGGCGTTCGACCACGAGATCATCGATCAGTCGACGCGCAAGATCGTCGAGACGGTGACGCGCACCGACGCCACCGTTCGTGGCCCGATCCCGCTGCCGACCGACAAGCACCGCTACACCGTCATCCGCGGCCCCCACGTCGACAAGGACTCCCGCGAGCACTTCGAGATGCGGATCCACAAGCGTCTCATCGACATCTTGAACCCGAACGCCAAGACGATCGACAGCCTGCAGCGCATCGAGCTGCCGGCCGGCGTCGACATCGAGATCAAGATCCAGAACAACTGAATCTGGAGTTCCCCCGGTCAGTCGGAGTGTTTGACGACCTGATCGCCGGACCGGATGATGCCGGACACGACGACACGGGCGCACAGCCCGCGCATGCGCAGCATCTTGCCCTCAACAGAGTTGACGAAGCGCAAGGCGTCGGCGCCGTACCGGCTGCGGAACTTGGCGCATCCGCTGTGCGGGGGCTCGGTGATCTCGATCACAGCCTCCCCGATCTGCAGGCGCGTCCCGGCCGGAAGGTTGTCGTGGCTGAGATCGAGATCGACGTACAGCTGGTCGCCGGCACCCGCCCAGTTGTCGCGCTCTCCGGCGATCTGGGCGATGACCCGAGAGCTCATGACGTTCAACTGCTTGAGCGGGTCTGGCCCACCGTCGGCCGACGTGCGCGCAGGGCGCTGTTCCCACGAGTCGCCGACCAGGCCTTCGGCGAGATCGAGCTTGGCCTCCTCGAGTACGGCTCGCTCGGCGAAGGTCGGCCTGGCGGCGATCAGCTCGAGGGTGCCGACGTCGGCCGGCGCGCTGCGGATGTGGTCCATGCCGGCTTCCAGCTCGGCGACTGGTCGGTGGCAGATCGCTGGACGGAGGGGATCGGTCGGCGCCGGGGCGGCGGAGGGCAGGACCTCGGTCATGAGTGCATGATCACGTGCAACGGTGGTTGCCGCAACCCGGTTCTGCGCAGGCAGTTCATAGCGGGCGATCCTTCTTCGGCAGTTTGGCGACGATGGCGTCATAGGACTCATCGACCGCTTCGTACACCTCGTCGTCAGGGATGTCACCCCCGACGCGCAGCGTGTTCCAGCCAGAGCGGCCGATGTAGGACATGACGGACGCGTCGGCGGGATAGCGCAGCAACCATTCGTCGGCTTCGTCACGGTTGTTGCCGCACTTGAGACCGACCGAGGTGCCGTCGGCGACGAAGGCGAAGATCTTCGGTCCCACCTTGGCGACGGTGTCGCCTTCCCACGGTTCGTCCTCCCAGGCGCCCGGCTTGGCGAGGCAGTACGCCAGCAGCTCGTCGGGAGTCATCGAGATGATCGTAGACCGAGGCCGGTCACCGAACCGGCCCGTCAGGTCAGGAGCGCGGCGAGGCGTCGCCGCCACTCCACCGATGGCTTATCGGATTGCACACTGGCTGTACGTGTCTGATCGAGCGGCAGCACGCCTGGCAGGCGTTCGAGCATCTTCTTGTCCTCTGCCCCAATGGCGCGATCGAAGGCGATCACCTCTTCGGCCGGCACCGAGAAATCGTCGTTGCGCCAGATCACGAACGTGAAGTACGACCTGACGTCATCGATCGGGGTCGAACACAGCAAGATGAGGTGATCGAGACCGGTCTCGTAGTGGATGGTGCTGCGCACCGTGAAGGGCAGGTTGAAGCCCGTCGTCATCCGCCTGGTCACGATGGCGGCGTCGATGCCCGACGATGCGGCCCCGGCCTCGTTGCCGACCTCGACGTGGTACTCGTACCCGTAGAAGTCGTCGTCGAGCTGCTGCAGGTCGATCTTCGGGACCAGCCGGTTGGCGTCGATGCCGAACGTGCCCGAGTGCACGTACGGGAAGTGCGAGATGTCGAGGAAGTTGTCGGTCATCCGCCCGACCGACGTCGACCAGTCGTCGACGCCGGAGTTGATCCTGCGGTACGCCGGGTCGTCGTCGGCATCAATCTTCGGGATCCCCGCCGCTGGCTCGCCGACGCACACCCACACCAGGCCGTAACGCTCGGTGGCGTGACACGGCCGGAGATGCGCTGCTGGTGGCACCGGCCGACCTTCTCCCGACGACGGCACGTTCACGCAGCGGCCGCCGCCGCCGAACGTCCAGCCGTGGTAGACGCACTCGAGGCATCCGTCCTTGACGAGCCCGAGCGACAATGGCGCCTCTCGGTGTGGGCACCGGTCGGGCGCAGCCACGATCTCACCCTCGGGATCGCGCCACACCACGAGCGCTTCGCCGAGCAGTGTGACCGACACCGGTCCTGGCGACAGGTCCGCAGCTTCGGTTACGGCGTACCAATAGTTGCGCAACGCCGTGTGCTCGATCAGCACGGACCCTCCTTTGGTCTGTCTGTCATACCATAGCCGCATGCCTCGTGAGCCGATCGACCTGATGATCCGCGCTGGGCGCATCGTCACCATGGACGCCGACCGCCGCATCCTCGACGACTCCGCCGTCGCTGTGCGCCACGACCGGGTCGTCGCCGTCGCGCCGGCGGTCGAGCTGGATGCCCGCTACACCCCAAACGCTGAGATCGGAGGGCCGGATCGGCTGGCCATCCCCGGACTGATCAATGCCCACCAGCACCTCACCGGCGACCGCCTGATCCGGTCGGCCATCCCCGACAACCTCGAGCCGGGCCGGGCGATCTTCGAATGGGCGGTACCGGTGCACGCTGCCCACACGCCCGACGACGACGAG
>JACDHN010000383.1 GCA_013821025.1 Acidimicrobiia bacterium
GCAGCTCCCAGTCCATCCTGGGCTTGAAGTAGTACCCCTCGAGGAACGCAAGGCTGGAGAGCTTCAGCAGGTTGGCGTACCCCTGGTTGTTCTCGGCCAGCAGGGTCAGGTGGTAGTAGAGCTTGTGGCCCCCCTCTACGTCGCCGCCCGAGTCGTCGGTGCGGCCACGACGTGAGGGGCGCTCACTGCGGTGCTCGTGGGCCATGTAGGCCTCGGTGCCGATGATCGGCTTGATGCCCTGGGCGTTGCACTCCCGGTAGAAGTCGAGCACCCCGTACATGTTCCCGTGGTCCGTGATCCCGATCGCCGGCTGACCGTCGGTGACGGCCTTGGCCACGAGCTCAGTTATCCGCGCCGCACCATCCAGCATCGAGTACTCGGTGTGCACGTGGAGGTGGGTGAACGGTTCGCCCACTGGGGCCTTCCCTGCTATTGACGCCGCCGAGCATCAAATACGAACGGTGTGATTTGCGACCATAGCAGTCGCCGTGTCTCTTTCGTGCGGAGGCCGATCCGGCTTTGCCGATCGGCCGTAGCTCCTCAGATGTGGGGTTCCAAAGGGGAGAAGGTCTCCTTCCCCACTTTGCCACTAGAGATACTGACCACCGGGGTCGTCGCCAGGTCGCTGGACTTGGGGCAAGCCCTGCTGCTGGCCGGGCGGGCCGGTCGGGCCGCCGGGGAGCTGTCGCATCTGGTCGAGCTGCTGGCGGGCGGCCACCTGCTGGACGAACAGCGTCGCCTGGATGCCATGGAACAGGCCCTCCAGCCATCCCACGAGCTGCGCTTTCGCCACCCGTAGCTCGGAGTCACTTGGCGGCGTGCCGTCATCGCGAAACGGCAGTGTCAGCATCTGCAGCTCCTGGCGCAGGTCGGCTGACAGTGCCGATGACAGCTCCACGATGGACCGTTCGTACACCTCGGCGAGCCGCTCGCGGCTGGCGTCGTCGAGTGGTGCGGTGCGTACCTCTTCGAGCAGTTGCTTGACCATCGAGCCGATGCGCATCACCTTGGCCGGCTCCGTGACGGTCTCCTCCTCGACGCTGTCCGCAGCCGGGCCGGCGCCTGGCTGCTGCACGAGCTCGCCGTGCTCGACCTCGGTCTCGTCATCTCCGGGCGCGCTCGGCGCAGTGGTGGGGTTGGGAGCTTCGGTCATGTGGACTCCTTGTCGGGCAGGTAACTGAACAATGGCACGTTCACCTCGGCGGACGTGAGCGAACCGTGGCGGCAAATGAGCTCGAACGGGCCGCTGTCGGCAGACTCGTGGTAGCTCACCGGCTCGTGAGCGACGAGCGCCACATCGCCGAGCCGGGTGACGACGGGCGCCGACACCACAGGTCCGAACCATCCTTCGTCGAGCAGTTGCTGGCGAGTGACCACCCAGCCCGTGTGGCCGAGTTCGCCGGTGGCCGTCTCCGCCAGGTCCTTCTCGCACCCAGGACGGGCATGGAGCCAGCGAAAGCGCCCCTCACCCGATTGCAGCGCCACGAGCGCCAGCAGCTCGTCCGACGGGCGGATCACGTTCGTCCCGACGTGGACCTGGCCGTGGTCGGCCGTGATCAGCAGCGCCGCTCCCTGCGGGAGGATCTCGAGCACTCTCGCCACGATCGCGTCGGCGAAGCGCAACTCGGCGTCGTAGAACTCGCCGAAACCGCGCTCGTGGGCGATCTTGTCGATGCCGCCGTAGTAGGCGTACACGAAGCGCTCCCCGCCGGCGAGCTGGCGCGCCACCTCCGGGGCGATGGTGGACGGCGACCGGTAGCCAACTGGGCGGCATCCCCGCAGGTGAGCCTCGCTGAACGACGAGTGCTCCAGCTCCGCCTGGGAGATAACGGGCACGGGATAGCCGAGGAACGGCGTGTAGAGCTGGACGTCGCGTGGCGGCAGCGCGTTGCGCCGATCTCCTTTCGCCGACGTCCAGCGCAGCACGTTGAGCACCTCGTTGCCGATCGCCATGCGATACCCGATCAGACCGTGCTCGCCAGGTGTGAGACCCGTTGAGATCGACGTCAGCGCCGTCGCCGTCGTGGTCGGGGCGACGGTCGTGATGAGCGATGCCTGCATCGACGAGAGCGCCGGCATGAGGTGGCGGTGATCCTGGAACTGATCCCAGCCAAGTCCGTCGAGTAGCAGCAGCACCGCCTGATCGGCGTGGCGGACCTGGTCGGGCATCCACGCCGGCAGCGACTCGGACCACTTGCCCGGTCCCAGCAGCGACGGGATCAAGCCCCGGACGTTGGGGCCGCCGTAGTCAGGAAGGACAGGGGTTGGGATCACCGGGTCTCAAGTTCACCACCTTTGCGCACTCCCGGCCAACCGCCACAGCCGAGTGGCTCCAGCGAACGAGGCCACCAGCACGTGCCGTACGATGGACGCGTGCGAGTGTCAACGAGAGGGGATTACGCCTGCCGGGCCCTGCTCTCCCTCGCCCTGCACCTGGACGACAGTGGTTCCGCCGTCCCGACGTCGGTGCGCGACATAGCAGAACGCACGGCGCTTCCCCAGCCGTACCTGGAGCAGATCTTGCTGGCGCTCAAGGGCGCCGGCCTCGTGCGATCCAAGCGCGGTGTCGGGGGCGGCTACGTCCTGGCCCGCGCGCCTGCGGAGATCCTGCTGTCCGACATCGTCTCGGCCGTCGACGGGCCGATCACGCTCGGTGACTTCGGTCAACCTCATCAGGACGGGGCGTGCGATCACGAGGGGCAATGCGTCTTGCTGGCCATCTGGAGCGTGGCCGGTGAGATGATGCGCCACCACCTGGCCACGTACACGCTCGATTCGATCGCCACGATGGCCAAGGGCGAGGCGTCTTGGCCAGACGCCGTCTCTGTCTGACGGGCGGTACTACGTCAGCGTCGCCCGCAATGCCG
>JACDHN010000384.1 GCA_013821025.1 Acidimicrobiia bacterium
TGCTGCGCCCATCATGCGTCCACGTTCGTCGGGCTCGACCGTCACGATGTCGACGTCCATCACGCGCGCCGCCGCATGCACCGACGCGTGCGTCTCGCGGGTGGTGGCGAACCGCCAGCGGGTGACCTCGGGGCGGCTCGAACGAGCGACATGCCGAGCGGCAACGAGCGCCGACAGGTTGGCTGCCGATCCGCCGCTCACGAACACGCCGGCCGCCTCCTGGGGGAACCCCGCCAGCTCGGCCAGCCATGCCAGTGTCTGGTTCTCGGCGGCGATGGCCCCTGCGCCGCACTCCCACAGCCCACCGAAGATCGACGAGGCGCTGACGACGAGGTCGAACAACATCGAGGCGTGGCTCGGCGCCGTGGCAACGTACGCCAGGTTCAACGGATGCTCCATCGGCCGGCACGCCGGGAGCAGCACGTCACGGAACAGGCCGAGCGCCTGGTGACCGCCGATGCCGGCCGGTGCGATGGCGCCCTCGAGCGCCTTCGCCAACTCGGCGGCCGGCTTGGCTCCCCAGTGTGGGTCCTTGTCGATCCGCACACGCTCGACCACGTATCCGAACACGGAGTGGGCAAGGAGGTCGGTGGCGTCGTCCCAGGTGTGCATACCCTCAGCTGTACTGATCGAGGATCGTCGTCTCGGTCACCCGTTCCAACGTGTCCTTGATGGCCGCCGCCATGCCAGGATCGACCCCTGCCACACCGGCCAGGTCGTTGATGGTGGCACGCTGCAACTTGGCCTGCTCGCCGAAGTGGTCGGCGACGGTCATGGCGATGTCGGCTGGCAACCGGTGCACGCGGTGGAGCAGGCGCAGGCCCTTCGGAGCGGTCTCCTCGTCGACGTCGACGACCGAGTCGGAGTGGCGCAGAACGGCCGCCGTGCGGCGCAGGTCGACGATCTCGTCGTCGGAGAGCTCGGCGATCTGGTCGAGCACCACGCTCGCCGAGTGTCCCGGTGCCAGGTAGTCGGCCACCACGAGGTCCAGCTCGTCGTCGATCTCGCCGTAGATCTCGTCGAGCTGCAAGCGCAGCAGGCGGGCGTCGACGCCGAGCTCGATGATCATCATCTTGATCTCGGCGGCAATGCGGTGCACCATCTCCCCGCGCTGGACGACGGCGACGACGTCGCGCCACGTGACGACGTCTTCAAGTTCGAGCGCCGTGAGGTTGGCGATCGAGTCATCGAGCCTGACCTTGTAGCGCTCCAAGGTCTGGAGGGCCTGGTTGGCCTGGTCGAGCAGGCGACTGATCTCTTGGATCTGATGTCTGGAGCCCCCTGCGTACACGTTGATGACACCCATCTCCTCGCTGGCACTGACCACCGGGACCCGTAGTGATCGTGCTACACGCTCGGCCGTGCGGTGCCGGGTGCCCGTCTCGCTCGTCGGCACGGTCGGGTCGGGCACCAGGTGCACGTTTGCGCGGGCGATGCGGCCACCGTCGGCGGCGATGATGATCGCTCCGTCCATCTTCGCCAGCTCGGACAGGCGCTGGGGGGAGAAGGGAGCGTCGACCAGAAAACCTCCCGAGCAGATGGAGAGGACTTCCGGATCGTCGTTGAGCACGAGCAGCGCACCGGTCTTGGCTCGCACGACGCGATCGATGCCGTCGCGCAGCGGTTCACCTGGAGCGACGCGAGCGAGGGCGTTGCGCATCTCCTTGTTGGCCCCGCGAAGGCGGTTCGGCATGGCCGTGAGCCTAGTTTCTGGGTGGCCCAAGGGGAGCAGGGCTCCCGTGCGAAGTTTGCGGCCGCCGCCGTCAGACCGAGCGACGAGACCGTGTCGTGACGAAGTAGACGATGAACCCGACGCAGACCGCTAGCCACGCCAGCAACGCCAGCAGCGCCGCCGTCGCCACGGGGCCTGCCCAGCCGCCGACAGCGTCGGGCTCTTGGCGGGTCGTCAGCTCGAGCGCTTGCTCCGTGCCGTCGAGCGGGAGTTGCCACGTCGCCGCACGGCCGTCGCGCTCGCCGTTCGTGTCGTCGACGTCTCCAGGGAGCAACAATTCGAGCTCGATGGTCATTGTGTCGGCAGGTGTCCGGCCCTCGAGGTCGTCGGCGAACGGGGTGCCACCGACGGTATCGACGAGAGCCTGATCGGCGAAGCCACGGAACCCGTTGGCAAGGACGGCTGTCCCGGCGAGGGTGTTCGTTGCCGCGGCGTCTGCGTCCTCACCTTCAACGACCCTGGTGATGGACACGTCACCGAATGGGCCACCGAGACTGTTGAGCAGCGCTGTGGCGTCGTCGGCTCCGGAGAACGTATGTGACAGCACGATCGTCGCGCCACCGTCGTCGCTCTCCGTCGGACCGTCGACGGTCCAGCCTGCAGCTTGCGCATCGCCGAAGCGCAGCTGCTCGTCGGGATTCGGGATGCGCTCCATCAGCTCGGCGTCGGCGACGGCCGTGACCGTGACCGTGCCCGTGCCGTCGGTGTTCATCTCGACGCGCACCGACGTATCGAGACGGCACCCGGTCAGCGCCACGACGACGGCGAGGGCCGCGAGGGCGGCGAGGAACGATCGAGGCATTCGCTCTGGCTGATCGTGTCCGTTACGGACCGCTGCCGGACGTCTCGGCGACGGTGGTCGCCGGTGCCATCGCCGTCGTGGTCGCCGTCGTGGTCGCCGTCGTCGTCGTGGTCGGCGGCGCTGTCGTACTCGGTGAGTTCGTCGTGGTCGTCGTTGGCGCCACAGTGGCGGTCGGCGCGGTGGTGGTGGGCGGCGCTGTGGCGGTCGGCGCGGTGGTGGTCGTCGGCGCGGTGGTCGGCGCTGTGGTGGTCGGCGGCGCAGTCTTCTCCGTCGCCTCCGGTGCTCCGGCGGGCGTGGACGCCGCCGGCTCCTGCCAAACCTTGATACGGCGC
>JACDHN010000116.1 GCA_013821025.1 Acidimicrobiia bacterium
GGGTTCATGACCACCGGTGGCACCGAGAGCTTGCTGCTGACGGTGAAGGCCGCCCGCGAACGGGGCCGGGCCGAGCGCGGCATCACCACGCCGAACGCCGTCATGCCGACCACTGCGCACGCCGCCTTGGAGAAGGGCTGCGCCTACTTCGGGGTCGAGAGCCGCAGGATCCCTGTCGACGCCGCCTGGCGAGCCGATCCCCAGCGGATGGCCGACGCCATCGACGACGAAACGGTGCTGCTGGTGGGCTCGACACCGCAGTACCCGCAAGGCGTCATCGATCCGATCCCCGAGGTCGCCGCCCTGGCCGCGGAGCGCGACATCAACTGCCATGTCGACGCCTGCATGGGAGGCGTGACGCTCCCCCACCTCGTTCTGCTCGGTGAGTTCGTACCGCCATGGAACTTCGACATCGACGGCGTCACCAGCATCTCGGTCGACCTCCACAAGTACGCGTACACCACGAAGGGCGCCGGCGTGCTGATCCATCGCACCAAGCGCCTGCGCCAGTACCAGACGTACATCACCGACAACTGGCTGGGAGGGGTCTACGGCTCGTCGGGCGTCCTCGGCACCAAAGGCGGCGGAGCCATGGCCGCCGCCTGGGCCGTGATGCAACACCTGGGTCGCGACGGTTACCTGGATCTCACGCGCCGCGCCCGGCGGGCGGCGCTGGCGCTTGGCGCAGCCATCGACGCCCATCCGGAACTGGTGCTGCGGGCGCCGCCGGACACCACGCTGCTGGCGTTCGGCGCCGTGGACGAAGGCCGCCTCGACGTGTTCGCCGTGGCGGACGAGCTGTGGGCCAAAGGATGGTACGTCGACCGCCAGTCCCCTCCCCCATCGCTGCACTGCACGGTCATGGCCGGCCATGACGATGTCTTGGGCAGCTTCATCGATGATCTCGGCCGGGCCGTCGACATCGCCATCGCGCGAAAGGCTCGTGGTGCCGTCGGCACGTACGGCACCATCGAGTGATCATCAGCACCCGCCCTGAGCTCATCGGCCGGCGGCGGGTGTCCCTCCTCAGCCAGGCTGAAGGAGGGCCAAGACTGCCAACACGCGCCGGTGATCGTCGGGCTCTGGGAGTAGCCCGAGTTTGGTGAAGATGCTGCGGACGTGGGACTCGACTGTCTTCGCGTTCAGGTGGAGCCGGTGCCCAATCGCCTGGTTCGACCGACCCTCGGCGATCAGGCCCAGCACTTCCCGCTCGCGAGGGGACAGGCTGGCGAGGGGATCGTGCCTGCGTTTGCGATCGAGGAGGAGTCGTGCCACCTGCGGGTCGACAGCCGAACCACCCGAACCCACCCGGCGCACGGCGTCGATGAGCTCGGCCAGATCACCGACCCGTTCCTTGAGCAAGTACCCGACGCCCTGCCGGCCCTCGCCGAGCAGCTTCATCACGTACCGCGACTCGAGGTGCTGCGACAGCACCAGCACGCCGACAGAGGGGTGACGGCGTTTGATCTCCAGCGCCGCCTCCAACCCCTCGGTGGTGTAGGTGGGCGGCATGCGGATATCGACGATCACGACATCGGGCGAGTAGGTCTCGACACACGACAGCACTCCGACGGCGTCGCCGAGTTGTGCCACGACCTCGAATCCGGCGTCCTCGAGGAGGCGAGTGACACCCTGGCGCACCAGGATGGCGTCGTCGGCGACGATCAACCGCATGGGATCTCCGCAGTCACTCGTGTCCCGTTTCCGGGCTGGCTGTCGACCTTCAGCAGACCGTCGAGCGCCGCCACTCGATCGGCCAGGCCCTCGAGACCGGACCCTGGCCGCGCGACGGCGCCTCCCACCCCGTCATCGCTCACCTCGACTCGCAGCCCCCGCTCGCACCGGCCGATCTTGACGGTCGCAAACGAAGCGTTCGCGTACTTGGCCACATTGGCCAGGGCCTCGGACACCACGTAGTACGCCGCCGCCTCGACTGACGGGGGCAGTGGGGCGTCGGCATGCGTGGAGACCTCGACGGGCACGGGTGACCGCTCGGCCAGGGAGTCGAGCGCCGCGCACAAGCCCTCCTCCATGAGGATGGCTGGATGGATGCCACGCGCCAGCTCCCGTAGCTCCTGCAGCGCCAGGACGAGCTCCTCGGCTGCCTCCGTCAGCAACTCGTCGACGTCCGTGCGCCGAGACCTCGCCTCTGACCGGTCCGTCTCGGACGCCAATCGGTTGCGAGCCATGGTTAGAGCGAGTGACAGGGTTACCAAGCGCTGCTGCGCGCCGTCATGAAGGTTGCGCTCGACCCGGCGGCGTTCGGCATCGGCAGCGTCGACGATGCGTGAGCGCGACGCTGTCACCTCCTCCAGCCGCGCCAGGACCTCAGCGTGGAGTCGCTCGTTCTCGATCGCCAAACCGGCGGCAGCGCACACCGCGTCGAGCAGAGCCGGTTCCTCCCTGAGGGCCGCATCATGGATCAACGCACCGAGCACCTCATCCGCCCGCTTGATGACCGTCACCGCCCGTCCCGAATCGCTTCCCGGTAGCTCGACAGGACGACCGCCGTCGTCCGTGTAACGATCCGCGTCCCGCATCCAGTACGCGACTTCTACGCTGGGGTCACCGAGGGCACGTGATATGGCGGCACGAGAGTCCCCTCCCGGTCCCTTCTCTCCCAGCTCGACTACCAGCTCGCCGACCCCGTATCGGGCCAGGTGGCTGCGGAGCAGGCCGCACAGGAAGGCCACCGGGACGGCCGCAATGGCGACGTCCTCCACCCACAGCCACGCTGGACCGAGGCCGATCGGAGCACCTAGCTCGGCGAGCACGTTGGCGGCCGACACGGCCCCGTACAGCAAGGCGGTGGGCACCACGGGCGCCAGGACGCGACGGGTCGTTCGAGTTCCTCGCCGCCAGCGATCCACCAGCACGGCGCTGAAGGCGGCGATCGTCACGAGCGTGGACAGCAGCACGGTGACGCGCAAGAAACGCCCGATCCCCTCCTGCGCTTCGACACCCAGGAGGTTGCGCGGGCATTCGGCGCAGCGCGACAGCTCCAGGAAGCCGACGCCAGAGATGATCACGATGTAGGCGCTCACAACGACCGAACGCTCGAACCTCGAGGCGAGGCGGCCGCTCGGGAAGGCGACGGCAAGGTGGGCCAGGAAGGCGATCGGTAGCAGCACGAGTATTAGCCCGATGGTGAAGACGACAGAGTTGGGCCAAGCCCACACCAGAACTCGGGCAAGCAGCCACACGACGCCGGCGATCGTGAGCAATCGCCCGATGGCGCTGGCCGGGCGCCGGGCCCATCCCAGCAGCCCGCTCACCACGAACAGCACGCCGACTCCGAGCTCGCGGAAGGCTTCCAGGGTGAGCGGATTGCCGCGGACGATCGGAGAAAGGATGGCGGCGGCCAGACTCGCCAGCGTCAGCGCCAGCACCGCCACCTGGACCCGTCTCGTCATCAGGCAACCCCGAGCAGTCCCGCGACCGCCGGCCCCGAGAGCTCGGCCTTGGCGATGAAACCGATTGCAGCGGTGCGGGTCAGCCGGGCGCCGTAGTCAGAGGCACTGCGACTGGAGGTGAGGATGACGGCCGTGCTCGTGCCGGACTCGGCCAGACGCTGTGCCACCACGAAACCATCGAGGTCGGGGAGTTGAATATCGAGCAGCACAACCTCGGGCCCGAGGACGGCGACGCTCGACAGCGCGGTCTCGCCGTCAACTGCCTCCCCCACGACGTCGAAGCCGGCATCTTCCAACATGCGTCGAGCCATCCTCCGGAAGCCGGCGTGGTCGTCGACGATGACGACGGTCGTTGCCATGCGGTGATGCTCGCGCCATCGTGCCGGCTTGGCTACAGGGGCAGCCCGGAATCAGGGATAGCCCCGATGACCGGCGGACACCGGGTCCTTAGCGTCATGACCATGAAGAGACCAACAGCCATGCGGCGAGATCCAGCCCCTTCCGGAAGCACCGAGATCGCACAGACTACGCAACGGAGGTGGGAGCGCTTCGCCCCAGCGGGGGCTCTCGCATTCCTGCTCATGGTCGTGATAGGCGCTGTGGCCGTCGGTGCCTCGTCGCCTCAGAGCGACGGCCCGGCTGAAGAGATCGCAGCGTATTTCGCCGACCGCCAGGGCGGGCATCTCGCCAATGCCTTCCTCGTCGTTCTCGGCGCATCCGTGTTCTACCCCTGGTTCCTCGCCAGCCTCTGGCGGGCGATGCGTCGAATCGAGGGCGATGACGGCATCTGCGCTCCGGCAGCTCTGGTCGGCGGTATCACCCTGCTGGGCCCGCTCCTGTTGCAAGCCACAGCGTGGGGGGCTGCCGCCCTTCAGGCCGGCGAGCACCGCGACCCGTCCGTTGCCGCGGGCCTCTTCGACTTGGGAAACATGGCCTTCATCCTCTTCCCACTTCCAGCTGCCCTCCTGGTCGTGGGCACGACGTTGGCCGGTCGCCCGGGCACGTTGTTGCCTCGCTGGCTGGCCAGAACGGGGCTGCCTGCGGCCGTCGCTCTGGTCGCAGGGACCTGGTTCGGTCTGGCGCCAGTGTGCTTCGCACTGTTCGGCCTCTGGCTTGCCGTCGTCGCCGTCGTCCTGATCCGCCATGGCGGTCGGCCGGCAACGTTAGGATGAGCGCTGCCGTCGACACCGGTCGGGAGAGCTGTCGTCAACGTCGACGCCAGCGCCGAAGGAGCAACCACCCCGGAATCTCTCAGGCCAATGGACCGTCCGGAAGAGGCAACGCTGGAAAGCAGCCGGGTTCGCCCGGCTCGCCGAAGGGGAAGGCCCGCTGCGACGGGCGAAAGCTCTCAGGCGCCCGAGACAGCGGGGGACGAACCGATCCACAGGAGCGTCCATGTCCCCCAGCCGTCCCGCCCGTACGCCCGATGAGGTCATCGGCGCCGACTTCGACTCACTGACGCCCGATGCCGATTTCGTGGGCCGCCACGTCGGCCCCGATGACGACGAGCTGGCCGCCATGCTGTCGATCCTCGGCGTCGCCGATCTCGACGCCCTGATCGACGAGACCGTGCCCAAGTCGATCCGCCAGACCGAGCCCCTCGCTCTTGGACCCTCTCGGAGTGAGATCGATGTGCTCGATGAGTTGCGTGGCCATGCCTCGCGCATCACGTTGCGCAAGAGCCTCATCGGAACCGGCTACACGCCGACCGTCACGCCGCCCGTCGTTCTGCGCAACGTGCTGGAGAACCCAGCCTGGTACACGGCCTACACGCCCTATCAGCCCGAGATCAGCCAGGGCCGCCTCGAGGCGCTGCTGAACTTCCAAACCGTGATCGAGGAGCTCACCGGGCTCGAGATCGCCAACGCTTCCCTGCTCGACGAGAGCACGGCCGCCGCCGAAGCGATGACGATGTGCCGTCGCCTGGCAACCACCGGTTCCCACCGCTTCTTCATCCATCGTGACACGCACCCCCAGACGATCGCTGTGCTGACAACGCGAGCCGAGCCGGTCGGCATCGAGTTGACCGTCGGCGACGCAGCTGACGTCGACGACCTCGACGACTGCTTCGGCGCCCTGTTCAGCCTGCCGACGTCAACGGGTGCCGTGACCGACTGGTCGGCGCAGATCCAACGCGTCCACACCCTGGGCGGGATCGCCGTGGTCGCCACCGATCCCCTGGCCTGTGTGCTGCTGGCTCCGCCAGGTGAGCTGGGTGCCGACATCGCCATCGGCTCCGCCCAGCGGTTCGGCGTCCCGATGGGCTTCGGCGGTCCGCATGCCGGGTTCATCGCCTGTCGTCGCCATGCCGCACGCGCCTTGCCCGGCCGGCTCGTCGGTGTCAGCAAGGACACCGACGGAAAGCCTGCGCTGCGCCTGGCGCTGCAGACGCGCGAGCAACACATCCGCCGTGAGCGGGCAACGTCCAACATCTGCACGGCGCAGGTGCTGCTGGCCAACATTGCCGGCCTGTACGCCGTATGGCACGGTCCGGACGGCCTGACCCGCATCGCCGGCAGGGTGCACCGGCTGACGAGCGCCACAGCGGCCGCGCTCGCCAACGGCGGCTTGCGGCTGCTGCACGACACCTGGTTCGACACCATTGCGGTCACCGGCGTCGACGCCGACGCTGTCCTCGCACGAGCTGCCGGCGCAGGGTACGACCTGCGCTGCGTCGACGACACGACCGTCGGCTTGACGTTCGACGAGACGTCAACTCCTGCGGATGTGCACGCGGTGGTGACTGCCTTCGGAATCGACGACGCTGCCGACATCGGCATCGACGGGAGCCCGAGCGGCCTGGAAGGAGCCAACCGGCGCGCCGAGCCACTGCTCCCCCAAGCCGTCTTCCACCGCTACCACAGCGAGCACGAGATGCTGCGCTACCTGCGACGCCTCGCCGACAAGGATCTGGCTCTCGACCGCACGATGATCCCCTTGGGGTCGTGCACGATGAAGCTCAACGCCACCACGGAGATGATCCCGCTCACCTGGCCGGAGTTCGCGCAGGCGCACCCCTTCGCTCCTGGCGACACCGTCGAGGGCTACCGGGCGATGATCGACGAGCTGGCCGAGATGCTCGCCGAGATCACGGGCTACGACGCCGTCAGCCTGCAGCCGAACGCCGGCAGCCAAGGTGAGCTGGCCGGCCTGCTGGCGGTCCGGGCCTTCCACCGATCACGCGGTGACGATGCCAGGACCGTGTGCCTGATCCCCTCCAGCGCCCATGGCACCAACGCCGCAAGCGCCGTGCTCGCCGGCCTCGACGTGAACGTCGTGGCCTGCGACAGCGACGGCAACGTCGACATCGCCGACCTGCAGACCAAGCTCGACAGCGACGGAGAGCGCGTTGCGGCGATCATGCTCACCTACCCCTCCACGCACGGCGTGTTCGAGGAGGCCATCAGCGACATCTGCGCCATGGTGCACGACGTCGGTGGTCAGGTGTACGTCGACGGCGCCAACCTCAACGCCCTGGTTGGCATCGCCCAACCGGGAGTGTTCGGTGCCGACGTCAGCCACCTCAACTTGCACAAGACGTTCTGCATTCCCCACGGTGGCGGCGGGCCCGGCGTTGGCCCGGCGGCCGTTCGGGCGCACCTAGCCCCATTCCTGCCCGGCCACCCGCTCGCCGCTGACGCCTCCGAGGTCGGTCCCGTTGCTGGTGCGCCGTTCGGGTCGGCGAGCATCCTGCCGATCTCGTGGGTGTACCTCAAGCTGATGGGCGCCGAGGGCCTGACGAGGGCTTCGAAGGTGGCGATCGCCTCAGCCAACTACCTTGCCGCCAAACTCTCGATGTCGTTCCCGATCCTTTACTCCGGGGTCAACGGGCGGGTGGCACATGAGTGCATCATCGACCTGCGGCCGCTGACCAAGGCCACCGGCGTGACCGTGGACGACGTGGCCAAGCGCCTGATCGACTTCGGGTTCCACGCTCCCACCATGAGCTTCCCGGTAGCCGGCACGCTGATGATCGAGCCGACAGAGAGCGAGACGAAGCTGGAGCTGGACCGCTTCTGCGAGGCCATGGTGGAGATCCGCGCAGAGATCGACCGCCTCGCCGACGGCGAGTGGACAATCGCCGGCAGTCCGCTGCGCCTCGCTCCCCACACTGCTGAGGCGTTGATCGGCCCGTGGGATCGCAGCTACGACCGTGAGTTGGGCGCCTATCCGGTGGATTCGGTGCGGGTTCACAAGTACTTTCCGCCCGTCGGACGGATCGACAACGCCTACGGCGACCGCAACCTGATGTGCTCGTGCGAGCCGCTCGAGGCGTATTTGTGACGCTCAGCCGTCGGTCAGCGAGCCCGATTCGGTCCACGCCTGTTCGGCCTGATCCAGCCGCACCGACGC
>JACDHN010000385.1 GCA_013821025.1 Acidimicrobiia bacterium
GGCGACGGGGCGACGCCGACGCCAACACGACACGCATCATGGGCGATCGGGTTGCTGTCCAGCCTCGGTCAAGGCTGCATCGCGCCCTGCCAATGAAGCCAGTGCCTCGAGGGCCAGACCGGTGTGCAGATCGTCGGCGATTGCCCGGCGCAGCGGCCGCACGAGCGCGTGACGTGTGTTGCGCAGCGCCACAGGATGGGCGTTCGCCAACTGGTGGGCGAGTTCGACAGCGCGACCGATCAACGCCTCGCTGGCGACGATCTCGCCGACCACACCACGGGCGAGCGCCTCGTCGGCCCCAAGGGCCTCGCCCGTCAGCAGAAAGTAACGGCCTCGGTTCGGGCCGAGCAGCAGCGGCCAGATCACCTGCATGCCGTCACCCCACCCACCACCAGCCGACGGGCGGCGTCGCCGTCGGGCATCGTCACGAATCGATCGCCCGTGCCCGTGACGACGCCGACGCGATTGTCGCGATCGGCGGCCACGGCTGCGAACAGGTCGGCGAGCTCCCGGTGCGGCAGCGCACCCCACCACAGCGTGTTGGTAATCGCTCAGTTCGGTCATCGGGGCAGTCTGGCCCAGGCCGGGAGGTCAGCCGCCCGACATCGCCATGACGTACCCGTCGTCTGGGACCGTCAAGTCGTCGAGCCGATCCAGGTAGCCGTCGGGGAGCGCCACCTTGATCGGGCCGTTCGTGTGACCCCGTTTGATCCGCTCGCCGCCAGGCACGAGGACAGTGTCAGGATCGAGCGCGGCGAACATGTCGTCGAGCTCGCCGAGCGACGAGACCATGCCGAACCGACGTCGAGCCTCTGCGCCGACGGGATAGCCGGCGAGGTACCACGAGGCGTGCTTGCGGAACTGGCGCATGGCAATCGACTCGCCGTTGTGGGCGGCCAGCAGGGCGGCGTGGCGGGCCATCACCAGCATCACCTCGCCGAGCGCTCGAGCCGGCCGGGACGGCTGACCATGGAACAGGCGCACGAGATCCTCGAACAGCCACGGGCGTCCGAGACAACCACGTCCGATGACGACACCGTGGCATCCCGTGACCCGCAGCATGGCCAGGGCGTCCTCGGCCTCCCAAACGTCGCCATTGCCCAGCACCGGCACACCTGGTACGTGGTCGGTCAGCTCGGCGATGGCGTCCCAGCGGGCGTCACCGGCGTAGTGCTGCTCGGCCGTCCGGGCATGCAAGGCAATGGCGGCCACTCCCTCCTCGGCGCAGATCTCACCGGTGCGCAGGTGCGTGAGCACGTCGTCGGTCAGGCCCATGCGGAACTTGGCCGTGACTGGGATACCGAACGGTGTCGCCGAAGCCACGGCGGCCCGCACGATGCTCCGAAGCAGCGCCGGGTGGGCGGGCACGGCGGCGCCGCCACCCTTGCGGGTGACCTTGGCTGCCGGGCACCCGAAATTGAGATCGATGTGGTCGGCCCCAGCGTCGTCGCCGATCATCGACACGGCCTGGCGCACGACTGCCGGGTCGCTGCCGTACAGCTGGAGGCTGCGCGGGTGCTCGTCGGCACCGAACGTCATCATCCGGCGAGTCTTGGCGTTGCCGTGCACGACGGCACTCGACATCACCATCTCGTTCACATAGATGAGGTCGGGGGCGAAACCACGGCACATCGTGCGGAACGGCGCGTCGGTGACGCCTGCCATGGGCGCCAGCACCACGGGGGCTGCCGGCACGAACGAACCCAACCGGAGCTGCATCCCGAGCCACGGTACCGGCGCGCTGTACTTCGACGCCCGAACCGACGTCAGGTGGGCAGGCGCGGAGACGTCATCTGCTGCATGTGGCGCAGGCCCAACGCGAACTTGGTGGTGACAGCGCCGCGCATCACGATCCGCAACCCGAGCAGGATGCCGAGCACGAGGATCGTGACGCCTGGCCATACGAGGCAGGCGATTCCGACGACGACGCTCATCGTCCCGGCAACGAGCCACAGCGCCCATCCCGGCAGCAGACGCCGGTAGCGGCCGGCGAACACGATCTGGGCCACGCCGCCGACGATGAATCCGATGCCGGCCACGGCGGCGAGGGCCCACAGCGTGACGCCGGGCCATGCCGCTGCCACGACGCCGGTACTGATCCAGATCGCCCCGAGCACATAACTGGGCCAGTGGATCTCGTGGCGCTCGGCCTGGGCCAGCTCGTCCAAGCCCTCGAGCACTAGCGCCACACTGACGAGGAGCGCCAACGTGAAAGCGGCGTTGACGATGTTGAGCAGCAGCAGCACGCCGACCACCATCAACGCCACACCGAGGAACAGCACGATCTTCCACCGCCGGATCAACGGCGTGACGAACGTTTCGCTGAAGCTGGTCCAACCGCCGACCGGCGCGTTCATGTTCCGCACGCTAACGGGGCGGGTTGGAGTGCTCGGTCGGTCTAGTCGATGACGGCGAGGCGCAGGTTGGGGATCGCACCGATGTCGAGCGGGGTCGGGCCGTCGCTGCGGAGCCGGTGCCAGCCGACGGCGGCGATCATGGCGGCATTGTCGGTGCACATCCCGGCGCTTGGCAGGAAGGCCCGGATGTTCTCGGCCACGCACACGTCGAGGAAGCGCTCACGCAGCAAGGAGTTGGCGGCCACGCCGCCGCCGAGCACCAGCCCTTTGGCCGCCACCTGCCGAGCGGCGCGGCCGGCCTTCGTCACCAGCACGTCGACGACCGCGGCCTGGAACGAGGCAACGACGTCGGCAAGGTCATCGTCGGGGTGGCGTCGAACATGGTTCATCACCGACGTCTTGAGTCCGCTGAACGAGAAGTTGAGCCCATCGTTCAGCATCGCCCTGGGGAAGTTGACGGCCGTTGGATCGCCTTCGGCGGCCTCCCGATCGATGGCCGGCCCGCCCG
>JACDHN010000117.1 GCA_013821025.1 Acidimicrobiia bacterium
CTCGATGAACTCGACTCCGGTCTCGGCGAGGTTGCGCACGCCCGTCGGTGCAACCATCGGATCCTTGCGTCCTGCGAGCACGAAGATCGTCATGCCGATCAGTGCCGCCAGGCAGCCGATCAGGGCGACCTTGTTGAAGCTGGGAAAGACGTCCTGCCAGCGGATGACCTCGTTGATCGGGGGAAATTCGAGTCCGAGCACGTTCCGTTCCGTTCTGGGTGATTACGACCGAGCGGTTTTGAGACCAGGCGACGAGAGTGTCAGCGCCACGTACTTGAGCTCCCAGATCAGGAGGCCAAGGTGCGTGACGATAATGGTCGCTCCGAGCGCCGGCAGCGAAATCCAGCCGGCGTCCTTGACGAGGTAGACAGCGAGGAACATCAAGCCGAGACGGACCAAGTAGCCGAACAGGACCGTTGCCATCATCAGTCCGAGTGAGTTCCGGGCGCTGAGCGCCATCGAGCCGGCGGCGAGCGCGAAGTTGGCGAGCACGATGCCGATCGCATAGGCGCACGACCAGGCACCGTCGCCGCCCCAGATGACGGCGCAGACGGCAATCAGCACGGGCGAGGCGATGACGCCTCGACGGACCAGGTCGTTCGAGACCATGACCTCGGGAGCGGGACCTTCGAGTTGAACGTCGAGGGCGCCGCTCACGAGTTCTCCTCCGTGGCGATCGGGCGGCGTCGCCCGGACTCGAGTCGCTCTGCCTCGAGTCGGTCCATCGATTCCACGTAGCGGTACTTCAAGCTGGCGAACACGCCGACGGCAGCCACGATCGTGAACACGATCGTCAACAACGGCGTCGTTCCGAGCCATCGGTCGAGCACGAACCCGATGCCGGCCAGCACCACAACGGCGAGAGCCGATTCGATGCCGCGATTGGCGGTGTCGTCAGTTCGGGGAGAGTTCGGTGAGGTCTTCATCCGCCTGTCGGGCGCTGGTCGGACTCGGCAGAACCGAGCTTGTGAATGTAGTAACAAGCTACCCGGCAGCGGGCAGTTCGACAAACTCTAAAGCCCCTAGCTTGTGGCCCATGGCAGAGGAGCCCGACGACGAGACTTTGGCGTTCGCTCATCAGATGTTCGACCTCGACCCGCTCGGGTGAGACGGCAGCGCTGGCCGGGTACGTGGATGCCGGCCTGCCGGTCGACCTCACGAACTCGTCCGGCGACACGCTGCTGATCCTCGCCGCCTACCACGACCATCCCGACACCGTCGCCGCGCTGCTGGCGGGAGGTGCCGACTCCTCCCGCGTGAACGACCGCGGCCAGTCGGCGCTCACGGCCGCCGTGTTCCGCCAGTCCGAAGCCGTCGAACTGCTGCTCGCCGCGGGCGCCGATCCCAACCACGGATCTCCGTCTCCCATCGAGGTGGCCCAGTTCTTCGACCTCCCCGACATGCTCACCCGCCTGATCACAAACCGTTGAGTCGGCGGCGGCGGACGCTCGGATGGAGCAGCGTGAACAGCACGATGGCCAGCGCGCCGATGCCGAAGGGGAGATACGTCGGGTTCTCGTTCGACAGCACGGGGTAGAGCACGAACGCAGAGAGCAGCGCCGTCCACGTCCACAGGATCAGCACGGCACGCCGGTGGCCATGACCGAGGTCCATCAGCCGGTGGTGCAGGTGACCCTTGTCGGCGGCGATGACCGTCTGGCGCCGTGACGCCCTGCGGATGATGGCGAACGCCAGGTCGAGGATCGGCACGCCGAGGATCAGCAGCGGCAGGGCCAACGGAGCAAGGAAGAAGTAGGTCTGGCCGACGAACTCCTGCGACGTCGGATCCGAGCGCCCTCCGACGAGCGACGTCGACACGGCCATCATCAGCCCCAGCAGCAGCGCCCCTCCGTCGCCCATGAAGATCCGCGCCGGGTTGAAGTTGTGGGGCAGGAACCCGACGCACACCCCGCAGGCGACGATGGCGAACAGCGGCCCCAGGTTGGGCGGTGTCAGCAGGCTCAGGTCGTTGAGGCGATCGCTGTACAGGAAGAAGGCGCCTGCGCCGATGGCCACGATGCCGGCTGCCAACCCGTCGAGCCCGTCGATCAGGTTGATTGCCTGGCTCATGCCGATCAGCCACAGCACGGTCACGAGCGGCACCCAGTCGTCGCCGAGGTAGATGACGTCGAGGAACGGCAGCCGGAAGTAGTACATCGTCACGCCGAACCACACCAACACCATCCCAGCGAGCACGGTGATGGTGACGCGCATGGGCGCCGACAGCGGGCGGATGTCGTCGACGAAGCCGATCAAGAAGATGATGCAGGCGGCGATGATCACGCCTCGGGGCTCGGAGTTGCGGGCGAACAACGGGTCGAAGGCGTCCCACAGGCGGGCCAATCCGACAGCGCTGAGGAACCCGATGAACAGCGCCAGCCCGCCGATCGACGGGATCGGCTCGGTGTGCACAGTGCGGACGCTCGGCTGATACAGCCATCCCATGCGCTGCGCCAGCCATCCGACGAGCGGCGTGACGAGAAACGTCACCAGCGCCGCGCAGCCACCGACGACGAGGTATTCGCCTAGCGATGGCACCGCTGGTCAGTCCGCGTTGCTCACTCGAGCGGGGTATGCCGGGAACGCCGCACACAGGTCGGCGGCCTGCTTGCGCACCGAGGCCAGCACCGACTCGTCGGCGTGGTCTCGCAGCGCAGCGGCGATCATGGCGGCGATCGTCGCCATCTCGGTCGTGCCCATGCCTTGGGTCGTTACCGACGGCGTGCCGATCCGCAGTCCGCTGGTGACGAACGGGCTGCGCGGATCATCGGGCACGGTGTTCTTGTTGACGGTGATGCCCGCCTGGTCGAGCACCGTCTGGGCGCTCTTGCCGGTCAGCTCGGCGTCGAACGGTTGCAGGTCCACCACCATCAGATGGTTGTCGGTGCCTCCCGACACCAACCGGAACCCCTCTTGGGCCAGAGCGTCGGCGAGCGCCGAGGCGTTGGCGACGATCTGGTGGGCGTACTCGCGGAAGCTGGGGTCTGCGGCCTCCCGGAATGCCACTGCCTTGCCGGCAATCACGTGCTCCAGCGGCCCGCCCTGCCAACCAGGGAACACGGCCTTGTCGATCGCCTTCGCATGCTGCTGCTTCGACACGATGCACCCTCCCCGCGGCCCGCGCAGCGTCTTGTGCGTCGTGAACGTGACCACGTCGGCGTGCGGCACAGGGTCTGGGTGGGCACCCCCGACGATCAGCCCGGCCACGTGCGCAGCGTCGAACATGAACAGGGCGCCGACCTCGTCGGCAATGGCCCGGAACGGCTCGGGTTCCAGGCGCCGGGGATAGCTCGTCGTGCCCGCCACGATCATCGCCGGCCGGTGCTCGAGCGCCAGGTCGCGGATCTCGTCGAAATCGATGCGCTCGTCGCCCGGCGTCACCTTGTAGGGGATGAACCGGTAGAGCAGACCGCTGGCGTTGACCGGTGAGCCGTGGGTGAGGTGACCGCCGTGATCCAGGCTCAACCCGAGCACCGTGTCGCCAGGTTGCAGCAGTGCCTGGTACACGCACATGTTGGCGTTGGCACCCGAGTGTGGCTGCACGTTGGCGTGCTCGGCGCCGAACAGCGATCTCGCACGCTCGATGGCCAGCGCCTCCACGTCGTCGATCACGGCGTTGCCGCCGTAGTAGCGCTTGCCGGGGTAACCCTCCGAGTACTTGTTGGTGAGCACCGATCCCACCGCCCGCATCACGGCCGGCGACGTGAAGTTCTCACTGGCGATCAGCTGCAGCCCGGTGGTCTGACGTTCGAGCTCTCGGTCCAGCAGGTCGGTGATCTCGGTGTCCGGATCGCTGTCGGTGGGAAAGGGCATCAGAAGGTCTCCTCGAGCTCGGCGAGCTGCGCCACCCGCGTGGCGTGACGCCCTCCCTCGAAGGTGGTGGACAGGAACGTATCGAGGATCTCCTCCGCCAGCCCGGTTCCCACGATCCGGGCGCCCATCGACAGCACGTTGGCATCGTTGTGAGATCGGGCCAGGCGTGCCGTGTACAGGTCGTTGCACAGCGCTGCCCGCACGCCCCGTACCTTGTTGGCGGCGATCTGCTCGCCCTGGCCGCTGCCGCCGAGCACGATGCCGACGTCGGCGTCCGCGTCGCGAACCGTGCGACCGACGGCGGCACAGATCGCCGGGTAGTCGACAGGCTCGATGGAGTCCGTGCCGTGATCGATGATCTCGTGGCCCTGTCGCAGCAAGAGGTGAGAGAGATGTTCCTTGAGCGGGTAGCCGGCGTGGTCGGCGCCGATGGCAACTCGTGACATCGATCCGATCTTACGTCTCAGCAGCCTCGCTGGCCCCGGGCCAGGGCGCGCTGTTCGGCGGCTACCGCTGCGCCGCGACGAAGCGCCTGATCGCAGCGATCTCTCCTGGCCGGATGTTGGGATCATCCGCACGACGCTCCGCGGCGCGCCGCAAGTGCTGGCGGGCGGCATCTGCGTCGATGCCGCTCAGGAACGCCCGCGCAAGCACCCGTCGCACGGGTGGCACGACGATCCGCTGCCACCACGACAGGTCGGGCGCCGCTGCGGCGAGCAGGATCCAGGTGTCGGCGTCGTCGGCGGGGCCAGGGCCGCAGGACACGTTCGTCCAGTCGATCACCACCGGTCCACCCGGCGAGAGCATCACATTGCCGGGGTGCAGGTCGAGGTGCAGCATCGAGACGTCAATGCTTTCGCCACAGCCGAACGGCGCCGGCAGAGCGATCCCGGCGGGTGCGACGAGACGGTGCAAGTCGACGTGGAGCCGGGCGAGCAGCCCTCCGTGCGATGCGGCGCGCCACGGCCGCCGGGACAGGTCGCCGAGCATCGTCGGCCCGGCGATTCGCTCCATCTCGATCTCCCCGGGCCCCACGCGGAACACCTCCGGTACTGGGAAGCCGAGGTCGCGTGCGTGCTCCATGGCCTGCGCCTCGACGAGCTGGTCCCGGTCGGACGGCATACGGCGCAGCACACGCCCGTTGCCGGCGTCATGGATGACACCATCGCGCCCTGCCGCCAACCGCCGCCCGAGGTCGGCGTCGGGGGTGCGCGTGGCCGAGACCTCCATCGATGCTGACCTTAGGCTTCGCAGTTCCTAATCTCCCGGGCCATGATCGACGATCGGTTGCCGGTACTGGTCGGCGTCGGCCAGACCGTGCATCATGCCGCCGGCATCACCGACGCCTGGGAGCCGGCCGACCTCATGGCCGAGTCGGTACTCCGGGCCAGTGCCGACGCAGGCCTCGGCGCGGTCCCGGCGCCGGACGCACTGCGTGTCGTCAGCCTGTTCTCATGGCGCTACGGCAACCCGGCCAAGGTGGTTGCCCGACGCCTCGGCGTCGAGGCCCGCCACTACGGCTACGGCACAGTTGGTGGCAACAGCCCGCAGTCGATGCTCAACGCCACGGCGGCCGCGATCCAGCGCAGCGACCTCGACGTGGCGATCCTGACCGGCGCCGAGGCGTGGCGGACACGGATGCGGGCCAAGCGCGACGAAGTCGTGCTGGACTGGGAGAAGGATGACAGCGAGCCCGAGGTCATCGGCGAAGAGCTCGACATGAACATGCCGGCGGAGATCGAGCGCGGCATCGTCATGCCGGTGCAGGTGTACCCAATGTTCGAGACCGCGATCCGTGCGGAGGCCGGGCACACCGTCGAGCAGCATCGTCGCCACATCAGCGAGCTGTGGGCGGCGATGAGCCGGGTGGCCGCTGGCAACGAGTTCGCCTGGAGTCGGGAGGACTTCACGGCCGAGCAGCTCGCCACGCCGAGCGACGACAACCGGATGATCGGCCTCCCATACCCGAAGCGGCTCAACTCCAACAACGACGTCGACATGGGCGCCGCCCTCATCGTGTGCTCCGCCCGGGCTGCCCGCCGGCTCGGCGTGCCGACGGACCGTTGGGTGTTCCTGCACGCCGGTTCCGAAAGCCACGAGCACCCGTACGTCTCACACCGCTGGGAGTTCAGCCGCACGCCGGCCATCGAGATCGGCGGACAGCGGGCCCTCGATCTCGCCGGCGCCGGCATCGACGACATCGCTCTGATCGACCTGTATTCGTGCTTCCCGTCGGCGACGCAGCTCGGCGCCCGATCGCTCCGCATCGGCCTCGATCGCCCGCTCACGCTGACCGGCGGGATGGCGTTCGCCGGAGGACCGTGGAACAACTACGTGATGCACGCCATTGCCACGATGGTGAGCAGGTTGCGCGAGCGCCTGGGTGAACTGGGCCTGGTGTGGGGCAACGGCGGCTACGTGACAAAGCACTCGTTCGGTGTGTATGGCAACGAACCGCCGGCCGGGGGGTTCCGCCTCGGGCTCCCGCAGGCTGAGATCGACGCCCTCCCTCGACGTGCGCTGGCGACGCCCGCGGAGGCCGCCGGAGCGGCGACCGTGGAGGCGTACACCGTCATGTTCGACCGCGCCCAGCAGCCGGAGCTCGCCATCGCCTCCTGCCTGCTGGCCGACGGCCGCCGGGCATGGGCGACGAGCACCGCTGCGGACGTCAGCGCGGCCATGACGGACGGAGAATGGGTCGGGGCAGAAGTCTCACTCGCCTCCGACGCCGTGCTGCACGTGTAGTTGGTCTCGCTCGCTGCGCTCGCTCGACTGCTCCTCGTCGCTGGCGCTTCCCTCGTCGCCCGACATCGAGCCGTTCACATCCTGGGGGCCAAAGCGCCACGACCTTGATGCTGGTCTCGCTCGCTACGCTCGCTCGACTGCCATGATCGTCGTCGATGAGGTCGTTGCTGCTACCGGCCGAGCCGGTCCGATCGATCGATGAGTACCTCGCCAGCGAGTGGGGTGGCCTCGCCATCCAGCGTGCGGTGGAGCTCGGCCAGGACGGAACCATCGCCGAGATCGAGCGCTCGGGCCTGCGTGGACGAGGCGGAGGAGGATTCCCGACCGGTCGCAAGTGGACCGGCGTCAACGGCCAGTCCGGCACCCACCGCTACGCCGTGGCCAACGGCGCCGAGGGCGAGCCCGGAACGTTCAAGGACCGAACGTTGCTGCGAACCAATCCGTACCAGGTGATCGAAGGGCTCGTGATCGCCGCATACGCAGTCGGTGCGGCGGAGGCCTACATCGGTCTGAAGGCGAGCTTCGGACCGGAGATCGAGCTCGTCACGAAGGCCATCCAGGAGATGCAGCAGGCGGGAATCGCCAGGGATTCGGTGATGACCATCGTCCACGGCCCCGACGAATACCTCTTCGGTGAGGAGAAGGCGTTGCTCGAGGTGATCGAGGGCAACCCGCCGCTGCCCCGCCTGTTCCCGCCCCACGAGCACGGCCTCTTCGCCACGGCGCCGCAGTCGGGATGGATCGCCCATGACGCCGAGCTGGGGCACGCAGGGCTCCACGAATCCAACCCGACGCTGGTCAACAACGTGGAGACGCTGGCCAACGCCGTCCCCATCCTCGTCATGGGCTCCGACTGGTTCCGTTCGTTGGGTACCGACCAGTCACCTGGGACCGTGATCTGCACCGTCGTCGGTGACGTGGTCAGGCCTGGCGTCGCCGAGGTCGAGCTGGGCACGCCGCTGCGGCAGGTGCTCGACGACGTCGGCGGCGGCCCTCGACCGGGCAGGAGCGTCAAGGCGGTGTTCTCCGGCGTTGCAAACGCGGTGGTGACAGCGGCCGGCCTCGATGTACCTGTGTCCTACGAGGGCTTCCAGTCGATCGGCAGCGGCATGGGTTCGGCCGGGTTCATCGTGGTCGACGACACCGCCTGCATGGTCGAGGTGGCGCACCAGT